>JBATUM010000297.1:0-3736 GCA_049671145.1 Promethearchaeia archaeon | reverse complement strand
TCTTAACAACATCGGGGGGATTTATGATGCACAAGGGAACAAAGAAGAGGCATTGAAGTGTTATGAAGAGGCACTTCAAATAGCTGAGCAATTAGGAAATCTAAGCGGAAAAGCTACTTACCTTAACAATATTGGTGAGATTTTCAGAGCACAAGGGAACTATCCAGAGGCATTGAAACGACATGAAGAAGCACTCCAAATAGATGAGCGATTGGGAAATCTGAGTGGGAAAGCTAGCTGTCTTAACAACATTGGGGGAATTCATTATGTACAAGGGGACTCTCCAGAGGCATTGAAACGATATGAAGAGGCACTTCAAATAGCCGAGCAATTAGGAGATTTGAGCGGGAAAGCTAGTTGTCTTAATAATATCGCAGTAATTCATTATGCACAAGCGAACTATCCAAAGGCATTGAAGCGATATGAAGAGGCACTGCAAATAGCCCGACAACTAGGAGATTTGAGCGGGATAGTTATTTCTCTTAATAACATTGGAAGGATTTATCAAGATCAAGGGAACTACCCAGAGGCATTGAAACGATATGAAGAGGCACTTCAAATAGCCGAGCATCTAGGAGAGTTCAAAAATAAAGCTATTTCTCTTAACCAAATCGGGTTGATTTATAGAAAACAAAGGAACTATCCAGAGGCAATGAATCGATTTGAAGAGGCACTCCAAATCGACGAACACCTAGGAAATTTGCGTGGGAAAGCTACTAGTCTTAACAACATCGCAACAGTTCATTATGCACAAGGGAATTATCAGATGGCATTGAAGTATTTAGAAGAAGCTTTAGAAATTCTAAATGGACTAGGATTAAACGAATCTCCCGATGTTCAGAATTATAAAAAAGGCATTGAACATATAAAGTTCATGTTATCACAGTAGTAAATAAATCTAATCCAAATAATTCTCTTTATCTCAAATAATATGAGGAATCGCTTCAAATCAATGAGCAATTGGGAGATCTTTCGAGAAAGGTTATTAATCTTAATAGCATCGGAAAAATTTATTATATACAAGGTACATACTAAAACAACTTTACGTTCTGAGTGGATTGGGACGATTTACAATATGTTGAATGACGCTCCTAAGGCACTTCAAAACTTTGAAAGAGCTCTTCAAATTTATGAACAATTAGGATTAGAAAATCAAATACAACAAGTACGTGAAAATATTTCAAAATTAAGCAAAACTTAGGAAACATAGAATGAGGTCTTAGAAAAATTGGCTTTAATAACTAAACAAGTAAAAATAAAAAATAAATTAAAAAAAATGATTAAATTCTTTCTACATCATACCTGGTGGCATACCGCCCATGCCACCACCCATACCGCCCATACCTGGTGGCATACCGCCCATACCTGGAGGCATACCTCCTGGGGGTCCTGCAGTTTTCGCGCTGGCAATAACATCGTCAATTCTTAGTAGCATTGATGCTGCTTCGGTAGAGCTTTTAATAGCTTGAATTTTAACAATAGTAGGTTCTATGACTCCTACTTTTACCATATCATCGATTATATCTCCGGTGTCTAAATCAATAGCTGCAAATTTATTGCCTGCTTGATGTGAGGCTCTTAATTTCATGAGGACTTCAATCTGGTCTAAACCTGCGTTTTCCGCTAAAGTTTTTGGTACAATATCTAGACTATCGGCAAAGACTTCTACTGCTAGTTGCTCACGCCCTCCTAGAGTTTGAGCAAATTTACGTAATTGAATTGCGGTTTCTAACTCTGGTGCTCCACCGCCTCCAACAACTTTTTCGTCTTCTATAATGTCTCTAGTTACACATAAAGCATCATGGATTGCTCTATCTACCTCATCAACGATTAATTCTGTTCCTCCTCTAATTAATATTACAACTGATTTTGGATCTTTGCATTCTTCGATAAAAATCCAGCTATCGTTCATGATTTTGCGTTCTTCTACTAAACCAGCAAAACCTAGTTTTTCTGGTGTAATGTCGTCTAAATTATTAAAAATTATACCACCAGTAGCTTTTGAGAGCTTTTCAATATCAGATTTCTTAACTCTTCTTACAGTTAGAATCCCTGCTTTTGTTAAGAAGTGTTGAGCCATATCATCGATTCCTTTTTGACAGATTAAGACGTTAGCGCCTGAATTTTCGATTTTTTGCACCATTTTTCTTATCATGTGTTCTTCTTCATCTAAGAATTGTTGGATTTGTTCTGGGCTTGTAATCTGAAGTTTAGTGTCAAACTCAGTCTTTTCAATTTCCACAGCGCTTTGTAATAATAAGATTTTAGCATCTTTCACGCTTCTTGGCATACCTGGGCTTACAACTTCCTTATCTAATATAATCCCCTTAATCAATGTAGTATCATCAATGCTTTCTCCTTCTTTTTTCTGAATTTGTACTTTCTCAATATCCGCTATCCATTTACCATTTTCATTTTTTTCAGCAATAGCTTTAATAGCGTCAATACATAATCCTGCAAGCATTTCTCTTGATTCAGATACGATTTTACTTGACATACAAGTCATTGCGGCATTTTTAAGACCATCATAGTCATCAATTCCACTCTTAATTGACATTCCTTCTAAAATTTCAATTGATTTTTCAGCAGCCCTTCGAAAACCTTCAGTTATTACTGTAGGGTGAATTTTTTGTTGTAAAAGTTTTTCTGCTCGTTTTAATAGTTCACCGGCAAGAATAACACTCGTAGTTGTACCATCACCCACTTCTGAATCTTGGGTTTTGGCGACTTCTACCATCATTTTTGCCGCAGGATGCTGTACATCAATTTCCTTTAATATCGTAGCTCCATCATTCGTAATTACAACATCACCAAACTGATCAACGAGCATTTTATCCATACCGCGTGGTCCAAGAGAAGTTCTAACTGCATCAGCAATTGCTTTAGCGGCAGCGATGTTATTTTCCATTGCATCTCTCCCACGTTGCCTTTCAGTACCTTCCTTTAACAGGATGATAGGTTGACCTCCTAATTGTGCCATATTTTTTTCACTTTCACTAAATTTTAATTTGAATTGTATCAATAATTAATTGTTATATAATGATCTCTAAGTCATAAAATTAAAAAAGTTTACGAAAATAATTAATAGACGAGAAAAAAGCTTAATAAGGGGATTAATTAAAACCACTACTTCGCTATTATTCATCAATCTACTTAAGATGGTTCTAGTCAGATTAAAGACAAAAACATTCAAACCTTATGGCTTTTTAATAGCCTCTTCGACAGCATGAGATAATCTTACTAAAATTTTATGTTGTTCGCCCTCACTTAGATCAATTAGGGTTTCTGTCTTGGGATCATTAACAGATTGAAATCGAGACAGTGACTCGTACAAATCGATTCGACAAGAACTTATAATAACTGGCAAAATTACAGTTCCTTTTTTTTTGGCAGCTTCTAATAATGGGGGTAATTCATTCCTTGTAATAAAATTTGATGCTAGAAACTCGGGACTAACCAAAAGTATCGCAGCTCTCGATGCATTTAAAGATTGCATTATCTTTTCTCTCCACTCTTCTCCCGCTTTTATTAGTGTATCAGCCCAATAACTAATTTTTTTTTCCTTTTGGAGAGGTTCCAAGTGTATCTTTACCATTTTAAGCCATTTCGTATCTTTATGGCTATAACTAATAAAGATCTTGGGCGGAGAGAGTATTTCTGGGATATCTTCTTGGTGTGATGAAAGATAATAAAGAATAGTATCCTTCATTTCATTGGCAATCTTATAAGGATCAGC
>JBATUM010000296.1:0-2081 GCA_049671145.1 Promethearchaeia archaeon | reverse complement strand
GAGTAAAAATGGTTGAAAATTATCACAAAAACTTCGAAAAAGTGTTGAAAAAGAATTTTGTAAATATTTTTGTTCTTTCTATTCTTGAGATTAGCCCCTCTCATGGATATAAAATAGGATTAGAGATTCAAAAACGCACTTTAGGAATGTGGAAACCTACTCCATCATCCTTATATTGGATATTAAATAATCAAAGGGAAAAAGGATTTATAAGAATAAAAGAAGAAGAAAAGAACAAAAAAATATATAAAATTACGGATATGGGGAAACAAGCGCTTAAACTTATGAAACAATCTCAAAGAAAGATAAGAAAGACTTATCGTCGCTTTTTGTCATCTACCATACAAAATGGAGGTTCAATTGATATTGAAGAGCTTGAACATTACGAAGATGTGCCAAATATACAAATGTTACCAACTGCTATGAAACCAGACAAGTTTAAGGGAGATTTAACACTCCAGGAAAGACTCAAACTACTCGAGGATATGAGAGCTTCAATTAAAGAGAATATTGATAGAATGAATGGTTATATTAAAGATTTTGACGAAACTATTTTGAAAATTAAGGAGGAAATGAAGAAAAAAAGGTGATATAAATATGAGTGAAAGTATGAAAAAAACAATTAATATGATTACTTTTTTAGTATCTTATAAATGTACAAACGAATGTAAACATTGTGCGCTTCAAGCATCTCCGAATCAAGAAGATATTACGGTTCAACCAGAGGATGTAAGGAAGTATTTGGAAGATATTACTCAAAATTATAATATTAGTGAAGTTAATTTTTTTGGAGGAGAACCTCTATTAAATTATAATCTACTAATCAGTCTCATTGAAGAGGCAAAAAAGTTTGATATTCCGAAAATAGGACTACCAACAAATGGTTATTGGGGTAAAGAAGAGGAGACTGCCAACAAATACGCTCAAAAACTAAAGGAGGTTGGAATTAATTTAATTGGGTTTAGTGCTGACGCATTCCATCAAGAGTTTATTCCTCTTGAAAATGTAAAGCGAGCAATCAAAGCTGCCCATAAAGCGGAGATAGAAACCATACTTATTATTGCCCAAACTGTAGGTGCCCCAAATGTATCAAATTCTTTCAATAATGAAACAAACAAGATATGTAAAAGCATCTTTAATGAGTTTAAATTCTGTCAAATAATAAAAAGCCCATTACAAGTAAGAGGACGAGCCATAAAAAATCTTTTAGAATATTACCATATGAATACCCTACCTTCAGAAAAGTGCTCTATTTTTAGGGCGCCTATGTATATGATAGATCCTAGTGGATGGGTTTTCAGCCAAGGATGTCAAGGTATTTGTTTGGGAAACGCAAAAAAAGATTCATTATTAAAAATAATTAGTGAGTTTAAGCCTAGAAAACATCCTATAATAGGCAAAGTCATGGGTAAAGGAGGGGTGGGTAGTCTCCTTGAGCTGGCCATTGAAAAAGGGTATGAACCATTAGAGGAATATGCCGATAAATGCCATTTATGTTATAGTGCGCAGAAATTTCTACGACCTTATTATCCAAATATACTTGAGCCTTCAAATATATGGGACTAATTTTAAGCATTTTTTTCTTCCACTAAATTTTATGTGAAGGTAAATTCAGCATCTGATTTCTATGAAAATTTATATGAAAAAATTCAAATTTTAGAACCTAAAATTTTCAATTTATTCTTTTACACAGAAAAAGAAAAAAGGTTGAAACCTAAGAATTTTTTTTATAGTTCAGGTTCGTTAAATCCAAATGGTATCATTTCATCAAGATAGGATAGGATCGTTCCTAGTTCAGGTTCTTTAAGCTCAAAATTAATGAGGTCAATAACACTCTTCACAGTAAGTATATCATTTAAATAGGAAATCCTTAAATCATCGAAACCAGCATCAAGGACAAGAATTTTGTCTTTTCCTTTAGTATTATCCCATTGATACCAATAAGGTAAACCTTTTCCGTTTGGATTTCCTGTTCTTGCAAAATTAGCAAGATAATTCATACACAAATCTGTTAATCTTTCCCGCCCAAGCCGATTACGCTTAGTGTGTGTTTTTCCGATCAGCATAGATATAGAACTTTT
>JBATUM010000295.1:0-10096 GCA_049671145.1 Promethearchaeia archaeon | reverse complement strand
ATATTATCCTATTGATTCAGCAAAATTTAAAAAAGAAACAAATAACAAATGGGTTGGTTATGATAAAATTCCTTTAAATCAAGCAACTAAAATGAAAATACTTATAAAACAGATGAAGAAGATATTACCTTATATAAAATGCCCAGCATTATTGCTTCAAGGTCGCTTAGATTCTGTCATAAAAACGAACAGCATGGATTTTATATATGAAAAGATAGGTTCAATTGTTAAAAAGGAACTCTGGCTAGAAAATAATGATCATCCAATATTAGAAAGTCCCGATCATGATATAATAGTCTCTGAACTTATTAATTTTGTAAAAGAGATTTAAAATTAGATTAAATTAATAAACTTATAAAAATTAAAGCAAATAATTCATATTTATGAATAAAAATATAAAAAGTAGAAAAGAAAAGTATTTTTCTTTTAATTAATTAACTATTAAATGTTGTCTTAACAGCATTATTATTTAATTTAAACATGATAAAATGAGCGTTTTATGATTCAAAATGTAGAAAAGAGTCATACAATATTAATTAAAGGTCCATCAAGAATTAATATCCTTGAAGGAAAAGTAGAGGTTTTTGGTAAAATTTTCTCACATGAGAAAGCTGGAAAAGCAAATTCTTTAATTATTCCAAGTGCCACAATATATCCAATTTATGCGTTAGAACCTTCAAAACTAGAAATTTATATTTCAAATAAGGATAATCTTAATTTAATTGAGGAAAATACAATCAATAAAGAATGGAGTAAAATTAAAGATATAGTTATAGATGAGATTAAAAAGAATCAAACAGGGAATCCACTAAAAATAATGGTATTAGGAATAAGTAGTGGAAAAACAACTTTAATCAAGTACATAGCTAATAATTTACTAAAAGAAGGTTTAACAGGTGGATATCTTGATTCAGATTTAGGTCAACAGATAATGTATTTACCCACCACTTTAAACATAGGAGAAATTAAGGATTTTATAATATCAAGCTCAGATATTAATGCAGAAGAAACAGTTTTTATTGGAAGTACTTTTCCTAAGTCAAATTTTAAGTTTATTGTAGCACATTCGTGTAGGTCCTTAATTGACAATTATAATAAAAGTCATAAAAATTCAGATTTCATTCTAATTGATAGCGATGGCTGGATTAAAACAGAAGCAGGAGTTATTTATAAAAATTTTTTTATAAATACTATTGATCCAGACATTTTAATTATTTTTCATGATGATAGTATTGAAGAGCTAAAAGAGATTGAAAAAAATGCCTCTAAATCAAAAAACAGGAAACTGCTTCTTATAAAAGAAGAAAATAGATATTTTTTTGAAAAAAATAAAGACGAAAGAAGATTTCTAAGGCAAAGTCAATTTGCTAAGATTTTAGAAGGGTTTAGGAAGATATCTATACCTTTAAACGATATTAAATTCATAAAAACCGATTATGATAAAGAAAAAGATGAAGTTATTGAAATAGAAATAGATGTGAACGATTTAATTACCTTACCCTACCATTATGTTATTATCTCCTTAATGACTGAAGATTCAAAAATGATTAAAATTGGACTTCTTTTTGTAATTAATTTAGAAAAGAATTACGTTCTTTTATATTCAGATTTCAATTTTAAGGAGCAAAAGCAAATTAAGAAAATTTTACTTGGTAGCTTAAGACTAAGTACTAAAGGTAATCATCAAGGATATCTTTATTTATAATAATATTTTTAAGATTAATTATCGGTTTTATTTTTAAGAGTTTTTTTCCCATTTCAATATTTCCTTAGGTGATAAATTTGTGTGTGAATTTACTCACAAAATTTTTAAAATTAATGTCAAAAAAAGTTACTGAATCTGATTTGGAATTAATTCAACTTGGGAAATCATTAGGTTTAAATTTAGTTTCGTTTGCAGATTTAAGAGCTTCTCAAGAAGATAACTTTGTTGACATAGTAAGAGAGAAAGCATTGTATAGAATGCAGGAAAAAAAAGATAATTATCTTCATCGCGACGATTATTTTTACGCGGGAAGTATTGATTTCATGGTATCAAATGAACCTGAGGGAAAAAGGTTTTTTCTTTTAGAAACTAATGGAGGATCACATCGAGGACTTTCAATCTTATCAAAGAAACAACAGTCCATTCTGTATGATGGATATCTTGAGGCTATTTCTCAAGCAATTATAAACAATAAGAGAGAAGATAATAAGATATTTATATTAGTTGGTGTGCCTATTAATGATGGTTTAATACATGAAAAGATAATAATGATTGAATATTTAAGAAAGAAATTAAAGGAAAAACACCAGTCCGTCAAAATTTTTAATGTTGATAATTTTGATAGGACCTTTAAAGCAGGGGTTGTTTTTCTAATTGCCGATTACAAACAATTAGCTGCAAATCTTTCTTTTTCCCAGAATTGGGTTATATATGATGGAGAAAAAGTAAATGTGTTAATAGGAGATGGAATTGCAAGGCGCCTTAATAATTATAAATTTATTAATTTAATAAAGAAAAATATCCGGAAGCTAAAAACTATCATTGTAAATCCTATTTTTTTAATTACAGACGATAAATCATTGACATATTTAGCAAGTTATTATAATAAAAAAGAACTCGCTAAATATAATTTAAAGTATCTTTTATTTACAAAAGCTTACAATGAAGAAGATCTCATGAGTAAAATTGAATTCCTTTTAAGAGAATATAAACAATCTTTTATTATTAAACCTAGTGGTGGATCTGGTGGGGCTGGTGTTATGCCAGTATCTGAATTTGAGGAGCCTTCTAATATTAGAAAAATTATACAAGAGAGTAAAAAAGAATTTTTTGCCAAATTTATGAAAATTCGCAATCCATTTCCTTATACTATACAAGAAAAAGCTGATTTTTCATTAATAGATTGGAAAGGTGGAAAACATACATTTGATCTACGTATATATTTAGCCCAAAATAAAAAAAAAGTCATTCCAATTGGGGGATTGGTAAGAATTTCGAGGGATAATTTTATAAATGGTTTAAATAAGCAAGAATTTGTAGTTAATCTTTCTGGATATAATGGCCAAATAGAAGTTGAGAGAGGAATTGGATTTTCAAGAAAAAGTTGTGAAATACTAAATTTAACATCAGAAGACTTTATAAATATGTTTTGTATCGGGTGCGTTTTATTTAAGGGAATGGTTCAAAATTATGAAAAAATCATTAAATTTTCAAATTGGGATAAAATTTTGGTTTAAATGAGAATAGATAATTTAGAATTGAAAAAGTTAATGGATCTAGCTAAAAGAAAAAAGCTGTTTCTTGAAATATTGAAAAAATTTAAATTATTCAATAATCTAAATAATATTTATTATAGAGCATATGAGATTCCAGAGGGATTAATTCCTGTCATATTTATTTCTAATTCTCCTGATTTTAGAGCCGTAAAATATGTTAAAGTTTTTATCGCAGCCCAACATAACGAGTATAATGGTCTCTTCGGAATATTAAAATTTTTTCAAGAGCTCAATGAAAGATTAACTGATATTGAAAACATTTTAATTGAAAATCAAATTCTTATATTCTTTCCATTATTAAATCCCTATGGTTTTTTGCATCCTAGAAGAGACAATAAATCAGGATATTTTTTAAAAAATGGAACTAACCTTAATAGATTCTGGAGAAAAACTTTTGTTCCAGAATATAATGAGTTACAATTAGCTTTAAATAATTGTGAACCACCTATGCAGACACGAATTATTAAAACGATTCTAAAAAAATATTGGAAAAATGAAAATATTGGTATTTACATAATGGATTTTCATGAAACCTCCTTAATGGATCGCTTTATTAACCAATTGAGTTTGAATTTAAATCAAGAATCATATACTTTTAAATTTACTCATTGGCTTCAAGAAAAAATTATTCTAAATATAATAGAATTATATAATCTTACACGTCAGACTTTGACTCCTCAGAATCTATTTTTTAAGTGTAATCCTTCTGCTGACCATAGACATTTAAACTTAACTGTGAAGGAAATTAATTTGATTTATGAGAAACTTTTAGATTATATCATTAAAAATAATGGAAAATTACCATTTTATTTTTGTTATAATAATAAAAGCAAGGCGTATTGTGAAAAATTAGCCAAAGTTATAAATCATAAATTAGTAGAAATACTGTGGGAAACAAGAACTCCAGCTTTTCCACATGATTTTCATGATCAAGGGTGTTTTGTAAACATGAATGAAGCTGCAAAACGTCAAAAATTATATGCTATGGAATTGGAATCAAAGAAGCAATTTTTTAATATCTTTAGAGAAATTGAAAGATTCAAATGTGACCCAGATTATCTTGAAAAGAAAGTAAATTCTATTAATAAAAGTATTATTTTAGTAAGTGAAACCATCAAAGAAATGATAAAACTCTTTTAAACTTCAAGAATATGAATTATATTATTTGTGGAGCAACTTTGCTCTCTCTACTTACATCATTTATTGAGCAATCTTTATGGTAATAAAGTACTTTTTCACCATAGAATTTTCCATTTATTATATTTCCTAAAGTAATTTGAAACGATTTTTTCAAATCTTGAATTTTAATTTCTCTTTTACATAAGTAACAATTAATCATTCTAAGAAGAAGCAAAATTTTTATCTAATTATTAAAATTAGCATATTTAAAGTGAACAGATAATCTAAATATTAATATCTAAGAGTTAAAAAATCGTAAAGAGACACCTACCAAAGCTAATTCATCCTTTTTATTAGTATGTCCACCTTTTCTTAACAGTAACTTATTTTGTTCCGAAATGTTTAATAATTCACTATTTTCCTCGAAGTTCCTTAATTTTATTATTTTATCGTTTCTACAATGAATCAATAAGACTCTTTTTGATAAGATCTTCCAGTCTTCTTCTTGTAGGGTTTGTTTAATTTTATTAATAACCATAAATGGGGATAATTTTTCATTCTCTTCATCAGTAGGGAAAAGTTTGACGCCTTTAAAAAAATACCTTAATAAGATGATTGGATTAAATTTTGGTAAGTTTTGTTTATAATTGGATATTGATGATATTGCAATTAATTTTTCAATTTCATTAATAGGAAAACCTCCGCATAAAATTGTTAATGCGCCTATACTAAAACCTACTGAATATATTTTCTTATTTTTTAAATCATCACTTTCTTTAATCCATTTGATTACTGTTTTATAATCTTCAATGCGTTTATAGAACTGGTTTCTTCTACCCACTTTCCTTGATTCGCCAGTTCCTCGAGCATCATATGCCAATATCGTAAAACCTTGCATTGCTAATGGTAAATAATAGAATTGGAGAGTTTCCTTTTTATCAGAAAAACCATGGCATATAACAATTACCACATTTTTAGATTTAATATAATTCTCATCCTTTGGAGTTATCAAAAATGCAGTTAATGCTCTTTTTTTTTTCTTTTTTCTATTACCTACATTTATTTTTACCTTTTTTAAGTCTAAACCTTCTAAATGAAATTGAATCCATCTATCAAACCAGATATCTCGAAAACTAAAATAAATTTCAAAAGGAGTATAAATTATTAAAAAAGTTGTAGTTGATAAAATGAAGCATGGCCAAAAGGGATTACCAAAAATATTTTGATTTACATTCCAAATGAGCGTGCTAATAATAATATCAAAATATAGCACTATTATTCTTTTTACATTTTTTGATAGCAAAAACTATTCCTCAATTATTATTAAATTCATATAGATAGGAAAAAAATAAAGATAAAAAATGAAAGATTTCTGGAAGCAACTTCTTAGTGATTTATTTTTTTGCTTTATCAGGAGGACATCCAAAATCATTACGTATTTTACATTCGCTTTTGCTTGAGCTTCCTGGGCATGGCTCACATTTAACCTTTCTTACCAATGCTTCTACTTCATTTACCTCGTATCCAAACTCTTCGTCTTCAGTTTCATCAGCTAACATTTCATCCTTAATTTTACTCAAATCATAATCTAAGTCTTCCTCTAAATTATCTTGTTCATCGTATAAATCAATGATTTCATCCCCTTCTTCATCTGGTTTCCCCCCAGGGACTTCATCAAATTCAGGTTGTTCAACTACTTTCTTCTTTTTTGCCATTGATCTCACAACTGATTTTTTTAAAGTTTTGATTTTTAATGAAATTACATATAAAAAGTTGATACAATTGAATATAGATTTTTTTATTTTTCCTTTTCGTTTAAATCTTAACTCAAAACTAATTTTTGAAATGCCCAAGCTTGTTCTAAAATTTTATTATTTGTACTCAGATCAAGATAAGTATTAAGAATTGAATTATAGATTGATTCAACCTCTTGCTTTCGATAAATTTCATATTGTGGGAGATTATATCTCGGGATAAAATATTTTAATTGAATTTTAGGCAGGTAATTTACATAATTAATTAGGTTTTCCAACTCTTTAGAGTCTGCTTCTTTTAAATATATGCTATTTACAAGAGAATTTGAAAATTTTTTATAAAAGCAAATCATTTTCTCTAAGAATGAAATTTCAACTCCTCCAGGATGGTCAAATTGATCTGTTTCTATAAAATCAGATTTAAATTGGAAAAGAAATTGTAGTATCTTTCCTAAGCGAGAAATTGAAGTCGGAAAAATTTCAGGTAAAGGTAATCTTTTAATAAAGCTTCCGTTAATTCTTAAATAACCACCTGCCATATGTAATGAGCTAAAAAGAGTTTTAAAAACTAGATTTATCAAATCTGAATTCAAAATTAATAGCAAACTAAATAGTTTATTAGTGTTAAAGGAGGGAATCCGAATAAAATATAATCCAGTGATATTAGTAAATATGCCAGGATCATAAGTAAATGTGAGATCTTTTGCAATTTCTCTGAAAATTAGTTTTTCAACACTTAATTTCTTCCAAATAGGCTCAAAATTTTTATTATAATTAAAATATGATATATTCAATTTACGTTTAGCAATCCTAATTGGTTTTTTAAAGTTTATATGGAATTTTCCTACATTTCCAGTTCCAATTAATAGTAAATCTTTATTAGAAATCTTTTTTTTGGATACATATTTGAAATTTTGAGCCCATTTAATAAATCCATAAGGACGATAAATTACATTAAGGTCTGCAATTACTTCTGACATTGGTTTATATTTTGTATATAACTTTTTTATTAAATGTAGATTCTTCGAGATAGGAATTACTTTAGCAGGGAAAAGTTTGATAACTTCTTGAGGGATTTTATTTACTAGAGTTAATTTTGATTTTTTTAATAGATTCAAATCAATAGCTTTTTTTACAATTATTGTTGAGTTCTGGGGTACTTTTTTCTTCAAAGATATAATAATTGGATAAGCAGCTATTCTATGAAATACTGGTAAAGAAGAAATATCTATGATTTCTTTAATTTCTACCTCATTAATGAGGAGTTCTCTAAGTTTTTCTCCATAATCTGCTGATAAAAATTTATTTATTGTTAAAAATGAGAGGACACCCTCATTTTGTTTTAATAATTCTAATGATTTTTCAATAAATAATATTGATAGGTCATACAATCGATAAGCAGAATAATATCTTTTTGTAAGTTTTTGTTTATAGACTTTGTCATAAATTTTCTTATTTTCTATATATGGAGGATTACCAATAATAAAATCAAAATTATTTATATTAAAATCTAAAAGAAAATCTTTAACAAATAGATTAAATTTAATATCAATCTTTTTTGAAATTTGATTAATATTGTCAAGTTTTAAGCTTGATTTATCAAACTCTGACAAATCAGACAATAACCATTTTACTAGTCTTATTTTTGAGATTTTTATTGCTGAATAATCGATATCAATTCCAAATAGGTTTTTTTCAATTATACTTTTTTTTATATCATAATCAGGTAAGTTTAAACGTAGATTTTTATAAAATTGAAACAATTTTTTGGCTATTGAGATTAAAAATCTTCCAGAACCACAGGCAGGGTCTAAAATTTTTAGATTTGGGACAACTTTAAACAATATTTTTTCAGAACTATGAGTTTTAGAAAAAATCTCATTATTCTCTTTAAAACCAAAATAATTTTTAAAATATAATTTAAAACTTTCTGAAACCATAAAATCTGCTATATTTTGAGGTGTGTATACAATTCCTAAATCTTTTTTTATTTTCTTTTTATCTTTTTTATTACTTTCAAATTCAGTAATTTGTTCCTCAAGCGAAACTAAGATCTTTTTTAATTCTTGTGTTACCATATTTATTTAATCTATCTATTTAATATTTCTAATACTTCTAGCAGATGTTTTAAATTATTTATTCTTCTAGTTTATATCTATAACGCTTTTATTTAAGAATAAAAAATTAGAACATTTATATAAGAAAAATACGCTAGTATTATTTTTTCAAGCGAACAATAATGATTGAGAAAAACTATCTAAAAAATTTGATAAAAAAGCCAAATTTAATATCAGAATTGAAATTTGAAGAACTCTCAAATATATTTCAAGATGGAAAGGGGCATTTTAAAGAGGAAAATTTACTATTAGAATTTAAGTTGGAAGGAAAGGAGGAAGAGGTTTATATTATTGGAGATATTCATGGAAATTTACAAAGTCTATTAAAACTAATTGAAATCATTGAAAAAAAAAATCCTAAATTAGTAATTTTTCTCGGAGATATAGTGGATAGAGGTTCATACCAGCTTGAATGTTTAATATTAGTATTAGCATTAAAAATAATTGAACCTAATAGATACTTTCTTTTAAGAGGCAATCATGAAACATTGGAAATGAATCAATATTATGGTTTTTTCCAGGATTTTATGTCAAGGTTTAAAGATCAATCCAAATTTAATGAAATTTTATCTATCTACGACGTTTTGCCTATTTGTGCTGTGATTAATGACAATATACTGTGTTTGCATGGTGGAATTCCAGAAGATTTTGATATTTTAAAAAAATTGAAAAATAAAAAACATAATGATTTTGATGAAACTACTATTAAATTAATTAATCCAGGCGTCTATCAGATTCTATGGAATGATCCAAAAGATGTGGAAATTTTAAATTTTTCCCCCAATAGTTTTAGAGGTCCAGGTATAAAGTTTTTTGGACAAAAAGCTTTTAATGCCTTTATGGAAAGAAACAACTTACAATTACTAATAAGAGCTCATGAATGTTTTCCTGAAGGTTATAGATGGTTTTTCAATAAAAGTTTGTTATCTATTTTTTCTTCTGCTAATTACGGGGGATATTTTTCACCTAATCCCGCATCATATGCTATAATAAGAGATAATAATCTCATTCCAATGTTAATTCAATGATTAAAGAATTAATTCTGGAAATTTTTCTATTATCTCAGGATCCTTTTTTATTTCTTCTTTCCATCTATCCTTTTCATCCAAATCAATAGATATCTTGCATTTTGTAATTAATTGATCTGTAGGTAAATAGATATAGGCTTGAATTTTTTCATTATTTTTACAATAAACTTCAATAATTTCCCGTTTAAAGTAATTTTCTGAAACACCCTCATAGAAATCGAAATTTCTCAATTCTTCTTTTGTGACGTCAAATTTCAAAGCATATAATGAAGATCCTTTTGATGGTAAAATAAAAGGATACCAATGTCCCTCAGGATAAATCCGAATATAATCTTTAACTATACAAACTTCAACATTCTTTTTAGTTCTCCAAATTCCACGGGAAATGAATGTCCCGTATCCAATTACAGAAACAAGGTTATAGATAGGGTTAAATTCTCTCAACTTCTCTTGTTTTATAAAATTTGAGACGCATCTGGCTTTATGAAGAGAAGATTATTACCTCGTATGAAAATCTCGTTGTATTTAGCTACGGGAGTCCCCTCTAAGAGTTCTGTGGCATCGTATAGAATTAAATTCATGTATGCATCAATTTCTTTTAATAAACCTCGATATTCAGTACCATCTTTTAATCTTAATAAAATTTGGCTATTCTGTGATGCCATAAGAATGGAAAGTGGATTTTTAGATTTAGAACTAGAATTATTATTCTTACTTGACATATTTCTACCTTTATTAAAATAATTACTATATTTATAGGAAAGTTAATTTAAAGAAAAACTTTTTTGAATTAAAACCTTTTTATCGGGTATTAATC
>JBATUM010000294.1:0-31490 GCA_049671145.1 Promethearchaeia archaeon | reverse complement strand
TATTTATATAACTGGTTGAAAGATATTTTTATCAATTAAATTAAATATGGCTTCGATATCTTTAGAATCACATGCTTTTACTTCCATAATATGTGTTGTGTAGAAATATTGTTGATTATTTTTTTTCATTGATTCTAATGCGCGCCCAATCATTATTTTTTCTGTTTGAGATACTTTAGTTTTTCCAGTTTTAACTATTTTTAATGGATATAAAAATGAGATGCTTAAATGCTTTTTAAGTAGATTTTCAATTCCTTTAAAGGGATCTATATTTCCTTTAAAATTTTCAAGATATCTACTATACTGAGTTTCTATATCAAAAGCTAAATTACTTATTGAATCGAAGAATTTTTGCGAGGGTAATTTATTCATAATTATAACTATTCTAAAGCCTTTAAATTCTGACATTAACACTTTTGAGTTTTTATATTCCAGCTTAATTGTTTGCGTTTTCTCATCAGTATTCGTTAATTCAATTCCAAAAGAGTGTATGGCTGATAAAAACCCAGAAATGAGTGTGGGATCAAGTTTCTGTTTGGTGAATACTTGCTCATATACATTTAATGAAGATTTCTTCTCAGAAACCATAATGTAGTTTATATTTAAAATATCCATGCATTTATTGAATATTTCTTCTTTATAAGCTTCAACTTTCCTTTTATGTTTTTTTACAACTACTACAATAGAGGTGGTAACTGATATAGCTATTACTGATGCTAAAATAATAAGAAATAATGTTATGGGATCAATTGTAAAGGGAACAGTTATAAGAAATGTAGCAGTTTCTACACCCGCATTTGTTCCATCGAAAAAGTACACATATGCATGATATTCTCCCTCTATTGAATGTGTAGGAAGTACAAAAGAAAAAGTATCATCCAACGGATAAGAAATAGTTTGGCGAGCATCCTCAATTTCATAATAATCGGCATTATATAATACTAATGTATAATTACCTGATGGTGCTGGGGTATCAATTGAAAATCTTAATTCTTGACTAGGATTATACTCACTACGTCGTAAATCTAAATCAAATTCAGTTCGAGGGCTACTTGCTCTTATTTGCCAATTATGACTATCAATTATAGAATTATTTGTGATTAATATAACATGTTCGATTGAATTGATAAAAACCTCTGATGTAACATTGACATCATTTCTTAATATTTCTAAATTATTCCAATTAGAAGGGTAATAAAACTTTACAGAATAATTATTATATATCCTAGAAAGGGTAAAGTTAGTACTCCATAGATTTTCTTCATTATTTTTTATTAACACTGAACCTTGTTGACTAAAAATATCCATCAGTTTAACAGAATAAGTAGCATTAAATATTATGCCTACAGTTTGATTATGTTTAACAGGGAAATGAAAAAATGTTTCATTTTCATTTTTTGTAGATAAATTAACATTTGTAATATTAACATTGCCAGTATCAGATACAGGATAATCTTGATTATCTATTTGAATTGACATATTTATATCTTCTGGACTATAAAACTTATCAAATCTTTGAATTAATTTATGTCTGAATGGTTTACCTGTACCATCATCCGACCATGAACTTCCATCAAACTTAGCAATATGTAAATTTGTGTGGTTAGAATCTATTTCATTAAGGAACCAATGATAATCAGAATTATCACTCGTTTTATATTCTGAACCATTTACCACCAAAAAATACTGGTCTTTTGATAAAGGAATGGGATCAGGAAAGGATTGTAAATACCAATTTGGAGTGATTGACATATTTAACGGTACCTGTTCTCCATGTAGAGTGCTATTTGGTTTATCTTCTAATTTATCATATCCATTTATTTGAACATAAACAGGACTAATTGGATTACCAGTCAAGTATCCATATATATATACACCGAAAAGGAGAATACTATCCGTAACATTAAGTTGAACGGCCCAACCTTTATACAATTTATTAATTATTTTAAAACTTTCTCCACCATCCTCAACAGTAGCACACTCGTGACTTAATTTTACTTCAGTAAAGTTTAATTCCATACTTGTAATATTACAAGTAGATGAGGGAATAGTGATATTTACAACTTCCATATTAAGATTTACACCTATCCTTTCTGAAAATTCAAAAAATTGAAAAGTTTTATTGCGCATTAAAGATTCTTCATTAATTTGCGCTTTAGAATAATTTAATTGAGAGAAAAATCCTAATACAAAAGCCAACAGAACTAAATTAAGAAAAAAAAGTCTTTTTAATTTTCTCAAATCTAACCTAAATACCCCTTTTTTCTATTATATTACTAGCTAGTTTTATGCTATGTAGTAAACCTGTTATATCATTAAAATATATAAAAAAACTTCTATTTAAATTAATTGAGATATAAAAGATTCCTTTTTAAAAAAGAAAAAAAATCAAACTTATCAAATTTTTAAGAAAAAAGGAAAAAAAAATTAGCTTTTTAGTTTTTTCAGTACATGAGCTATATTTTTCGCTAGATTCTGGAAAGTCTCAACACCTTCTTCATCACCTAACACTTCACCAGGCTTTTTTCCAATGCCCATGTTCCAATACGTGCTTCCTACTACTATCATTTCCTTGATTAAAAAGAAAAAATTGATACTTGAAAAGACATGATTAGCACCAGCACGCCTAACGGCTACTACGGCAGCACCTACTTTATGTCTTAAATGTGTTCCAGTTGCATATCCAGCACGTTCTATTAAAGCTTTTGTATTCGTTGATAAATCAGAAAAATAAGTTGGGGAACCAATGATTATTCCATCAGACTCCAGCATTGCTCGGATATATTCATTCATTTTATCATCTGGCAAAACACATCTTTGATCATCATTCTCAATACATTCTAAACAAGCAGTACAACCTCGTAATCTTTCCATCCCAATCCAAATGTAATCACATTCGATACCTTCTTTTTTCAGCTCTTCCATAACAATATTCAAACAATGATAAGTATTTCCTTCCTTTCTGGGGCTTCCATTAAATAGTACAACTTTCATTTTTATCAAACCACCTATAATTCACAATACAAATCTAAAATAATTATTAAAATATAATATTAAAATATAAGATTTTGATTAATAACAATTTTATTCAATAATTTCTATGTTTTCAATAGAATTAAATAAAATATGAATTTAATGAAACCAGAATTAGTAGTTCCGGCACAGGATTGGAACTCGTTGAGGATTATTGAAGGTTTAGCAGATGCAGTATATTTCGGGGTTCAAAATTATAATATGCGAGCTAGTGCTAAAAACTTTTTGAGAGAAGACCTTAAGGATGTAATAGATTATTGCCATAGTAGAAATCCTCCGATTAAAGTATATTTAACAACCAACATTCTAATTTATGACTCAGAACTTCAAGATTTAGAAAACCTACTAGATCAAACTAAAAGAGGAGGGATAGATGCCATTATCACTCATGATTTAGCAACTATTAGGTTTGCTAGAAAATTGAATTTACCTTTCCATATATCAACACAGGCAAATATATCGAATACAGAATCCGCTAAATTTTTTGAAGAACTGGGAGCAGAGCGGATAATTTTAGCCCGAGAACTATCCTTAAAGCAGATTAAACTCATAAGGCATCATCTGAAGACTACAGAAATTGAATGTTTTGTACATGGATCAATGTGCACATCGATTTCAGGACGCTGTTATCTCTCTGCTTCTTTATGTGATTCAGAGGAATATTCAGCAAATCGGGGTAATTGTGTACAACCATGTAGAAGAGAATGGAGAGTTATAGATGATGAAAATAATGAACTTCTTTATAATGGTCAAATGTTTTTGAATACAAAAGATCTCAGCATGATAGAACACATACCTGAGCTAATTGAGGCCAATATTGACGCCTTCAAAATAGAAGGGCGGATGAAAGATCCCCTCTATATTAAAACCGTATCTGAATGCTATAGAGAAGCAATAGATAGTCATTTTGAAGGGACATTCACTAAACATAAAGTAACCAATTGGATAGAAAGGTTATCTAAAGTGTACAATCGGGGATTTCACACCGGATTCTATTTTCATAGACCTACACTAGAAGACATTGAGCTAGAAAAAAGAGGAAACATATCTCCTTATAAAAAACACTATATAGGGAAAGTATTAACATTTGATCCAATTTCTAAAACTGCTAATGTTTTGTTAGAAAGCTTAGAAGTACCATTAAAATTAGGGGATGAGATTATCATTATTGGAGATAATACTTATCAAATTGAAAAAATAAATAAGATGATCTTTAAAGGTGAAAAAATTAAAAGTATTGCGAGAAAAAGGTACTCTGATCCAGTTAAAATCAATTTAAGAATTGATAATTGTGAAGAAAATGATAAAATCTATATTCTTGAGAAAAAATAATCATAGATAAAATTTATATCATTTATTAAACATAAATCAATTGATTTTTATTAAGATTCCAAATTAAAAGGTTGAGAGACTGACAACTATAAATGGATTTTGAGGAAAAAAGAAAAAATTTGGTTGAAAGTCTAGTAAATCGTAAAATAGTAAATGATCCTAATGTTATTCGGGCATTGTTGAAAGTTCCTAGGCATAAATTTTTACCTCAAGGAGCAGTGTCATCAGCTTATCTAGATTCTCCGCTTTCTATAGGTTTAGGTCAAACTATCAGTGCTCCTCATATGAATGCTATGATGTGTGAACATTTAGAATTGAAAGAAGGAGATAAAGTGTTAGAAATAGGAACAGGCTCGGGATATCATGCTGCTCTTTGTGCTGAAATTGTAGCTCCAGAAGATTGTAAAAATCCAGGCCATGTGTATACCATTGAGCGCCATAAAAAATTAGCTGATAAAGCTCGGAAAAGTCTTGAAGATACCAATTATGGAGATCGAGTCACTGTAATTCATGGAGATGGCACCTTAGGATATTCTAAAGAAGCTCCATACGATAAAATTCTTGTAACCGCAGCATCACCTAAAAAAGTTCCTCCTCCCTATAAGAAGCAATTAAAAGAGGATGGTATTCTCTGTATACCGGCTGGATCTAGAGAATGGGGGCAGAATCTCTATATAATTCGTAGGGAGGGAGATAAGTTTAAATCTGAGAACATCACTGGGGTTAGATTTGTAAGTCTTATAGGAAAATACGGCTGGCCAGAATAACCAAAATTTAAGTACAAGCAAAGAAAAATAAATTTTTATATTACAAAAAGAAGAAAATTAATTCTGGAATTTCTTTTTAAATTTTTCTTCCACTAATTTTTTACGGATATTTTTTATAACTTCATTATGTTCGATATTTTGTTTAGCAGATTTATCGGTATAGTTGAAGCCATTTCGTTTGCCGTTTTTGTAAGAATCCATAAAAAAACCATTATTATATGTTATTTATTGTTAATATGCTGGAATTATATTTAAAGCTTCATAAATTCGACAAAAATTGTACGTGATAATACAGCAAAATATACTTCCTAAAGATTTTAATACGAGAATTAATGTACTTTTAATTCTATATGATATTCAAAATTTTTTGATAGTTTAAATTGTGGTATAATGTTAATTCCTTGGTAAATTTTCTTATAGCCTTCATCTGTATATGCATATGCAATAATTGGGAATTTCCCGATCTTTATTGACTCTAAATCTGATTTTGAGGCACTAGAGATTTCAAATTCAAAGAACAGGTCATAAGATTCATCATGTGCTTTAAAATGATGTCCTTCATACTCAAAAGATGCTAAGAGCTCATTATTATTATCATTTGCGAATAAAACTTGATTACTTTCCCACGTAAACTTATTAGGATCACCATTAAAGAAAAATGGTATATCAATCCCTATATTTAATTTATCTAGTATTCTTGCAAATAATTCTTCTTTTCCCACTATTTTCTCCAAATTTCCCTTTAAAAGGATTTTTATTTTATTATCTTCTACAATGATCTCCTTTTTTATAGTGGAAGGATAAACTACTTCTGAATCAGGATCTTTAATGTTTCCTACACATTCTAATTCTAGAATCGCAGATTTACCATCTTTTTCATTTCGAGTTATTTTAAATTCACTATCAATAAAAGTTCCGAATTCTTCATAATTATCTTGCTCTATTTGCTCTAAAGTAACATCACCGTTCAAAAACCTTACCCTTAACATACTTCTTTTGAACCTATCGATCATTAATTCTTCCTTTTCTATTTTATCACTTTCATGATATGCTTCAGGCCATCTTGTTAAAGTATTCAATAGATTATATGATTTAGGTTTAAAATCTAATTCAAAAATAGTCCCTCCATCAGAAGGATTAATATAAAGATTTAGGATATCAGATTCGATAATAATATCCATTTTACTATCCTTATTAAAATCAACAGGAAGTATGGAAATGTATTTATTTGGAAGTTTTGCAATCTCTGAATTCAATTGATCGATAATTTTTTCAGCATTAATAAGATGTGTATATACCGAAAAACGTAAAAATTGTAAATACACGCCCCCAAATAATCCATGCCAATAACTATCATTGCATTGGGCTTTATAAATCTCGTCCCAAGCTTCATCAATCTTTGGTTGATGTTTTTTCAATTCTGCTTGATTTAACCGATTTTCAATCTCAATTAATTTTTCACGTACATGAAGCATTTTTTTGTGCATATTATTTGATTCTGGATATTTTACTAAGAAATAACGCCAAAATCCTCCCTTTAGAAATAAGTATTCATCCTCTTTTTTTGGATTATCTTTTAATTGTTTTCTTATTTTTTTAAACCTCTTTCTAATGGGAGTTAGCAAAACCCATTCTTCCATCTTATCATAACTCGCTGTAGGAAGATAGACTAATCCTCTTGCTGGAACTCTTTCCATATATTCTGAAAGTGTAATAGATTTTATCCATTTATTATTAATGATTTGTTCAAAAAAAGCAGGAATAAATGGGTAACCCTTGTCTCCATCTTGATGGCCTTTTCCATCCACATAGCATATTTCGTGAGTTGTTCCCCATACACCCATCTTTTCGGCATCAGATATGAACAGAATAAATCTATCACCTTTTTCATCAGCAGCGCGTTTTAAGTAATCGATAGTCATATAGGTCGGCTTCCAGGGAGTTAAATATCGTATTTTTTCATTAATTGGAAAAATCCTCAATGTTTTTCCTTCGTCTTCAGTGATATACGTATAAAAAGTATCTTCTTCTGTTATTCCAGTCGATCTGAAGTGATTATCATCCACAATAACATATTTTAGGCCCACATCGTTTAGAAAAGAGGGGTAATTTGGTTCCCAAACTCTTTCTGATAACCATGCTCCTTTTACTTCTAGACCAAATTCCTTCTTTATAAGGTCAGAAAGTTTTTTCATTTGAGTAATTTTATCCCTGTAAGGGATGATTGCAAAAATAGGTTCATAATAACCACCCCCAATTATCTCCAATTGGCCTCTTTTAGCCATAACTTTTACTTTTTTGATAAAATCAGGCTTATTCTCTAGAAACCATTCCAAAAGATTACCAGAAATATGAAGCGTAACCTTAACCTCAGAATATTCGAAAATATTGTCGATTAATGGTTTATATGCTTTCTGATAAGCATCTTCAACAATAAATTCTAGATTATCTACGGGCTGATGAAGATGAAAAACCATTCCAAAATATATGGTTGATTCCTCCGATATATTCATTATTTCATCAATAAGAAAGATTAAATTAACTTAATAATCGAAATAAACTAATCTTGTAAAATACATATTATAATTTAATATTATTTAATCTATCAAAAATACGTCTAATTTTAATTGTTTTTCATTTTTATCTTTTTTTTCTCGCACTTCAAAATTACTAAAATATTCATTTAAGTTTTCTTTGATTAATATGATTGAATTATGAACCATATTCCAAGTGGTGAAGATAAAATTAGTAAAGTAGCTAGTGTTGTTTTGAGCTTTCTTCAAAAAGAACTGAATAAGTCTGAGCGATTATCATTTATAGACATTGGATGTGGAGAAGGACATGATATCAACTTTATATCTTCGAATTTTGAAAATTTCATAATAAAGGGAATCGATAGATCATCAAACGCAATTAAAAAAGCCATCAAACTTAATGCAAACAAAGATAATGTCACATTTGAATGCATGGATTGGAAGGATTTAGATGACACTCATTATGATATAGTCTACATTTCAGGGGTTTATCATTTCTTTAACTTAGCTGACAGGTCCGCGTTTATTTCGAAAATTAAGAACATCTTAAATAAAAATGGCTTCTTTTTCTTGAGTACTCTTTCTTCAAATGATACACAATATTATGGAAAAGGGATACCTGTTAAAAACGATCCAAACTCATTTCAAAGTGAATATTTCATACATTTTAGCTCAAAGGAAGAGCTTCTCGAGGATTTCAAATTTTTGACGATTCATGAATTATCTGAATTTTATCATAAAAATTATGCGAAAGACACAGAATATCATACAATGTGGATATTAATAGGAAAAAAAGAACAGTAGTTCAAAATACAGTTATTATTCCTTCAAATCTGGTAAAATCGTATCCATTTATCTGTGGATTGCATGTTAGACGTGCTGCTTTAAGAGAAAATTTTATTTACATTGAAAAGTAAAAAATCCTTCACCAATAATAATATCTAACTTTAGTAAAATCTATGACTTAAAAATTATTAATAAATTTTATTTATATAGTAAATTCTTATCTTATATTAGAGATTACTGTAAAAAATTAAACTTGGGAAAATAATCATGAGCTTTAGAATTGAAAGTAAAGAACAATTTGTCGATTTATGGACTAATATTTACAACACCGAAGGTAAACCTGATTGGTCGCATATCCTCCCATATTATGACCATAAGATATATTTTCGTGATACTATTCAAGAAATTCGAGGTATAAAAGAGTTTAAAGCTATGACTGTACGATTAGTTGAGCGATCTAAAGATTTAAGAATGAAAATGGTCAACATTCTTTTTGAAGGGAACATCATTTTCTTTGAATGGGAGATGGGATTAAGTTTTAAGAAATATCCTAACTCAACATTATACGGAACAAGCAGGCTGACTTTGAATGAAGATGGTAAAATTATTGAACAAAGGGATTATTATGATCTTTGGGGTGATATCATCGATAACATTCCATTTTTAGCTAAAGGTTATCGAAAGTTCATGAGGAAAATGTTCGGGTGAACTATTTGATTAAATACTTGAAACAGTACAGGGTATCAAATATTAAGGCATTGCTTCGCAATAATAAAGCAAAGCCATTGGAATGTCAAGATGATTTTAATGGGCGTTTAGTGGTAATAACTGGTGCTACATCTGGAATCGGATATGTGACTGCACGAGAATATGCTTCACACGGAGCTAATCTATTAGTGATTAATCGAAACGAAGAAAAAACGCTTAATCTGTGCGAAGAAATTAACCGAGATTTTGGTGTAGAATGTGATTTCATGCTTGCGGATTTTGCGCACATTTCCCAGGTGAAGAAAGTTGGCGAAGAACTCGCAAATTCTGATCTGAATATCGACGTGTTCATTCATAACGCAGGTGTCTATTTAACCGAGAAAACGATCTCTGACGATGGTCTTGAGATGGTTTTTCAAGTGGATCATCTCGGTTCCTTTATCTTAAATTACGTTTTAAAGGATAAACTTAAAGCCCAGCAAAAATGCAGGATTATATTAGTAAATTCTGAGGGCCACCGTTTTGCTATTCTTGGTTTGAAATTAGATGATCTCAACTGGGAGAAACGTCGCTATTCGGGACTCAAAAGCTATGGATCGGCAAAAACTGCTCAACTTCTGACAATGATCAAATTTAATGATTACTTCCAAAATAATGGCGTGACGATTAATGCAATGCATCCTGGCAATGTAAAAACCAACATGGGAGAAGAAAGTACTGGATTATTCCAGAGGGTTTTCATCGAACCCTCTTACAGACCGCCAGATATATCCGCTAAATCCTTATACTATCTTGGAGTTTCGAAGGATATTGAGGGCGTGAGTGGTAAGTTTTTCAACCTTACTTACGAAGAGGAACCCGCACCTCCTGCCTTGGATCGAGAGGTCGCAGAAAAGCTGTGGAATTTAAGTACAAAATTAGCTAGGTTAGCATGACGACTATAAGCCATGAAGTTATCATTGTAGGAGCAGGAATGGCGGGATTAACCGCTGCGGCCTATTTATCAAGAGCAGGATATGATGTTCTTTTAATTGAAAAGAACGAAACTTGTGGCGGCCTGCTAACTTCAATCCAAAAAGATGGTTTTGTTTTTGATACTGGTCCGAGGTCCATTGAAAATTCGGGAGCCGTGCGACCCTTTTTGAATGACCTTGGAATTTCACTTGAACTACTTAAAAGTCCGGTTTCGGTTGGTATTGAGAATGAAATTTTTCACTTTACATCAAACGAGAGTATATATGAATATCAGTCCCTATTAGAAAAGCTTTATCCTGATAACAAAGAGGAGATTGCCGCAATTTTCTTGTTAATCGAAAAAGTCTTGAAAGACATGGCCATTCTAAACGAGATTGATAATCCGATTTTCAGAGACATGAAACACGATATAGGTTATCTTGTTAAGGAGCTTCTTCCGTATCTTGGCAAGTTCCTTCTTACTATTCGCAGGATAAATCGAAGGAAGGACCCAGTTGAAGATACTCTAAAAAAAATGACTTCAAACCAATCACTTATCGATATTATGATACAACATTTCTTCAAGAGCACGCCTACTTTTTTTGCCCTAGGATATTTTCACACTTTCCTTGATTATTTTTATCCAAAGGGGGGTACAGGTAAAATTCCAGAATGTGTCATGCAAAAAATCATTGACTGGGGAGGATCAATTTTATATGGTACAGAAATACACGAAATCATTCCTTCTGAAAACAAGTTAACTGATATCGATGGAAACACGTTTTACTATGAAAATCTTATTTGGTGCGCGGATTTGAAATCTTTATATCGATTTCTAAAATTCCATGATTTAGAGAAAAAAGTTTCTCGCAAGATATTAATTCAAAAAGACAAATTGCTATCGAATCGAGGCGGAGATTCAGTCTTTTCTTTATTCTTAGGGATAGACGAACCTCTCGACAAATTTCAATCGATTTCAAACGGTCATTTTTTTTATACTCCATCAAAAAAAGGTTTAGGAGAATCAACTTGGACTACATTAAGGAAAATTATTAAGAATTTCGAAACAACTCCCAAAGAGTCAATTATGCATTGGTTAGACGAGTATTGCCAACTCAATACATATGAGATTTCCATTCCAGGGCTTAGAGATCCCACCTTAGCTCCAAAAGGAAAGACTGGATTAATAGTGAGCATTCTCTTTGATTTTGATCTCACAAAAAAGGTCCAAGAGGGAGGTTGGTATGAAGAATTCAAAGTAGAAGTCGAGAATCGCATGGTAGAGATTTTATCAAAATCCGTGTACCCGAAAATCAAGGATAAGATTCTCTTTCGTTTCTCTTCAACACCCGTCAGCATTTTAAACAGAGTAGGAAGCTCTGAAGGAGCAATAACAGGTTGGACGTTTGAAAATCCCATCCCTGTGGTTCAAGATATTCTTAAAATGACTAAATCTGTGAAAAATCCTATTCCAAATATACTCCAAGCTGGTCAATGGGTATATAGTCCTTCTGGAATACCCATTGCGATCCTTACAGGATTGGCAGCTGCCAAGAATTTAATGAAAAATAAAAAATGAGATTTTTACCTAAAATTATAGAAAGAGTAGTATTAGTAGAAATACAATTGTACTGATGAGTACTAGGTAAGAAATTAAAACCATTCCATAAATAGGTTTTTTTATATCACTACCTGACATGATTTTAAATCCAGTTCTGCTAAGGAAAGACTTTATTTGAAGAACTAAGTCCTTTTGATTTTTAACCGCATACTTCTGCAGGTCTTGCTTAATAATGAAGTGCTGACTATAAGGAAAGATAACTGCGTCTACTGGCTTAAAAGGATCAATAATATTACTCAGATAGGAGTTTGCCTTGATTGAAACACGTTCTAAAGGTATGGCTACGGCTTCTTTTATCATATCTGGGTCAAAAATCAGGCTGAATGGCTCCGAAAAATCACTTTTTAGCTCGCCACCATAATCGACAATAAGATTTCCTTCAATCCAGAGAGACTCGTCCAATTCCCTTGAATCTCCTTTTTCTAAGTCAACCGATACAATGAATTCTTTATTGTTGGTGCGATTCTTAATATCAACCAGTAATTCCCCGAAGTATGTGGTTGTATATACGGCTGGATCACAAGTATACCCACAAAATCCATTCTTTGGGTCATAGCTGTTAGTGTTCGTTTCATAATCACAAATAATCCAAGATAACGACCCGGTTTCTTTGTTGCGAGCAATAATGTAAAACTCGACTCGCATACCTATAAATCCTGATGTTCGAGCGGTAAATACACTTGCAATTGCTATGGGAAACTTTGCATCTTTCTTAAAAACTGAGGCTTCTGCTAGTTCATATCCATCGGGGAGCATCTCTTGCGCTGCTGAAGTATTTGTTATCTTATAAAATAGAAAAAAACTATAAGGATCTACTATGAATCCCATGTAAGGAATTTTTTTCTTGCCGCTCTCTGAAAATTTATGTTGTGTTTTTTTGGGAAGAGATTTACTGAAACTGCTCAAAAAACTAATAGCAGTTACATCTTGAGGCTTTACAAGAGACTCTGTTTTTCTTATAAAATTCCTGTTTTCTTCTTGGTTCATTTATATAACCGTTGTATTTTTTTTTTTTTTCAAATCCATCTTCATGGACTAATTATCAATAAAATAAATAGGGAAATAAAGATTACCATAAATAAAGATAATCCTATTAAAAACATTATCTTTATATTTCTTGTTGAAAAAGTTTTTACTTCTTTCATATCTGCAATTTTGTTATAATTCTCGATCATGTCATTGATATCTTTGATATAGGTGCGACGGCCAGGACTGTCGGCAATATAGTGCTGAGCGAAGGGGAAACATAACACCTTACATAGTTCCGGCTCTGCTAAATCTGGAAAAAGTGTATTAAACTTTAAGTGAATATCCTCGATAGGAATATCTAAAGCTTTTTCAACTTCAGCAGGATCAAATATTACGGCAAATGGATCATCTTTATTATCTGAAAATTTTTTACTGTGACCGATAGATGTATTGCCTATTACCCAAAGGGGTTGATCAAGGCTGCGCATTTTTCCATTGGTAATATTACCCGTTAAGATAATTTGTCGGTCAGTTTTGTCTTCTTTAAAATCCAGTAGTAGATCTCCCTTTGAGCTAGTTGTATATATAGCATTTTTACTGTTTCTATCTGCAACTCCTATTGAAGGGATATAAATTATTGTATTGCTCAGAATATCGATAAAAATCCAGGATATATGACCGGTTTCTTTATCTTCCGCAACGAGATATGATTCTAGCCTAGAACCCCAAAAAGTACTTGCCCGAGCATTGAAAACCCCCATTCCCAAATAATATTCTGGTTCTTCATCAGCAAAAATTCTGGTCTTTTTCAATTCATAACGTTCCGGCAATAATGATTTTGCTCTTTCGATATTTTTAAGCTTAAAGAATAAAAACAGACTATAAGGTTCAATTACGAAACCCATGTAGGGAGTCTTTTTTGAAGTCTTATTTAATAGCTTTTTAAAAAGGGAGCGAGGCAATAACCGTTTGAATGTTTGGAAGAAATACAAATGGCTAACTTCCTTTGGATCAATTAAGTTTTCCACATTTCTGATAAATTTTTCATCATCTAAAATTTTCATTTTTTATAAAACCTTCAAAAATAGAAATAATTCCCTATATTAAAACTCGTCCTATATAATTTAAAATACCTGATTTGATAAGCATCATAAAAATCAATCTATATTTTTATCGTATACCTTCAGTAGGATTCACAAGATTATAATTTATTCTAGTTTTATGAGTTTTTTATTAGGTCGAATGATCAAATCATACTAAGAGAGAATTGGCAACATAGTTCAATATAATTCAGTTATGAATCTGGATAAATAATTTACATATAACTCTAAGAATTTGCTCTATTTTAAAGAATTTTTCATTAGATTAATTATATTATATATCTATTTTGACTTTATCTGATTTAACTGCTTCATATAATTCTCGCCAAATTTTTCGCTCTTCCTTTGTGGTGAAATAAACTCCTATTATTACCACTATATAAATAATACTTATCACGATTCCAATCATCGCCGAGATAAATTGTGATTCTGGACCGAAATAGGTTGTATCATCAAATATTAAAAGTAACCAGTATTCATCAACAATAAAACCTAAACCCGCACCAAATAGAATATGTTCAATTCTTACAAACCACTTTCCTTCAAAAAATGTAAGTACTAATCCGATTGTTAATGCAATGATACCATAATGAAAGTGGTGGAGATGAATGTTATAGCCACCAATTTGAAAAATTATACTCGTCCCTGGTGCAATAGCTGTGAATATTTTCGAACCCCATAACGCAACACTGAAGGCAATTAATCCAAGAAGAGGTGCTTCAAGCCTTAGGACAATCTTATGTTCTAAGCTCTCTTTAATTTCATAGATTACTCGTTCTTTACCATACTTTTCCTTTTTTATCTTTCTAGATGACATGTATTAAACCTATCATTAATAAACTTTTATTCTTATTTGTTTTCTATATTTGTAAACTTTATGATTTTTCTAAGGATATAAAAATTCTAAATTAATAATTTAGGATTAGACTAGTAAATTCATTAAATATAATTTGTATAGGGTATTTTGAATAAATATTAGATTATAACAGTTGATCCTTATGTCATCGGATTTTGATAAAAATTTAATCCAGCAAGTTATTAATTCTAATGAGTTTAAGGCATGGCTTATTTCAAGACGATGGTTCGGTGATAAATTATTATTATCCAATTTAGAATTTCGAATAGTTATTAAATATTTTGAATTCATTTCAGATAGGATATTTATTATAGTAATAACCGTAGAAAAAGAGAAGTATACCAAATCCTACTTCTTACCCTTAATATATTATCATAAGATTGCAGATATTCTTGATCCTATAGAGAATACTAGGGAAAATATTGTTAAATTGACAGAAAACACCTTTAGTAAAATGCTCATAAGAAGTATCCCCGAAGAGGGTCAAAATAATGTTTTTCCAGTTAATTTGATTGAGGCAGAATATTGCTTGTTTTTTTGGAAAAAATTATTTTTTGATAAAGACATTTCAGAATTTTTTCCATCGATGTCCTTAAGTCTGACATTATATACAGACCAATTTCAAGATGAAATTAATATGAAGCAAGTTCAGAATCTCATAGAAGCAAGCTTATACCCTGACAGATATCAACTTTCATTAGAGCAGTTAGGAGGAGGGAATACCACTAATTTACTATTTCTTTTGAGTATTAAAAATTTAAATACACCTGATTCTAGACCTATTTCATATGTAGTAAAATCTTACAAGGAATATCTCGAAAGTTTTGAACCAAGAATTTTATTTGTTTTGGTTAAAAATAAATTTCCAAATGCTCCAAAAATTTATGGAACTCTCAAATTCCATGAGAAAGAAACCATAGGTATTCTCGAAAATGTACCCAATATTGGAAATGTAGGAGACATTTACTGGAATGAACTTAATAATATGATTAATCGCATCTATAAAGACCTAGATGAGGATTATTCTTATCTTGATGATAGAGAAAAGAGGGTTGAAATAATAAAGGAAAATTGTAGTGAATCCTTAAAAGTTTCAGAGCAAATTGGTGTTCAAATAAAGTACTTACATAAAGCAATGATTTTATCAGATCAAATACAATTTGATAAAGAAATAGTTGATAGTGTAGAATATCTGAGAAATTATACTAACAAGTTAAATTCAATGATAACCACAATTGAATCTAAAATGAAGAAAAGATCTGAGAGTTCTTTCTTTAAATCCCCTAAAATAAGCTCAATACTAATTGATATTAAGGATATCATTGAAAAATTTAGAGCAGAATTTCAAGTACCACAAATAATAATCCAACCAGTTCATCAAGATTTGCATATGCAACAAATACTTTATAACAAAACTAATGGACAATATCAATTTTACTTCATCGATTTTGAAGGTGATCCCCAATTAACTCCTGAAGAGAAAAAAAAAAAATTCCCAATTGAGAAGGATTTAGGTTCATTTCTAAGATCTTTGAGTTATATTAAATTTAACACATTACTTCATTTAATTGAAGAAAAAATTGTAGATACTAAGAAATTTGAGGTTCCGGAGGAATTTTTATTTAGTCTTTATTTTAGAAAAACATCTAAAATCACTCAAACACATAAAATTCTTGAAATGATTATGAAATTGCTTAATAGTTGGGAAAATCGATTAATGGGAAAACTATTTGATAAAAGTCTTAATCTGCATTTTACTTTGATTAATTATTTTACAATTGAACGAACATTACATGAATTAGATTATGAATTGCTTTTTAGACCTAATAAAATAATTGTTCCTATTTTAGGATTAAAGGAAATTATAGATAAATATTAATAAGGATTCTATTTTTATTTGTAATATTTTTTTTTAAATATGTATCATCTTTGAGATTAATTTTTACTCTTCTTTTTCGGGAGGCTTAGCAAATTCAAAAGAATAATGTGAAGAAGATCTACTAATAGGTTGAATTTCACTTTTATATTTTGCTCTTAAGCTTTTATTTCCTTTCATCTCTTCCTCAACGTAATTGGGATTCATTTCTTTTTTATTGAATAATCGCCATAAAAATGCTTCTACAAACTTAGTTGGACCAAATTCTTTCGTAATTAATAGATAATTTTCTTCATCAATAAATTTTGTAAAGAATCCTAAATTATCACATAATTCTAATTTAAAATTGACATTATCTTCTTTACCATTTATTCGAGCAATATCGTTAATAAAGCGTGCCAATTTATCACCTAATTTTATCTGTTCCTTCTCTTCTATACTTTCAACTAATTTCCTCACGTAACTCTTTTTGATCACGATAAAATTTCGATTATTTAGCGCTTTTATTGACCCTTTCTGCTTTACAATATATTTTGAAAGCTCTAAATAATTTCTTATTAGATCTGCTTTTGAAATTCCTAATCTCTCTTTCATTTTGTTCAAATTATTATTTAAAGTTCTGTCAATCCTTATTGTGATTACGTCTTGAAAGGCATTTGACTCTTTTTTTTGACTCATTTTTTACAATCCCTTTAAAATTTAATTGTTTTTTTTGTAATATTATGTAAGTAATGTAACTTAAAAAGTTTTATGACTATTTATGAATTTGTTTTAGTTAATTTAATAGTGTGATCTCGTGCCCATTTTTTATCTTCGCAAATTAGAAGTATTACAACACTTAACTTTCAATTAATCAAACCTAAAGAATTAATCTGAAGCAAATTTGAAAGATTATATATGTTATTTAATTTTACTTATAATGTAATATGTTTAAAATTCGAAAAAATATTAAATTTAATTTCTGTTTAAAATATAATATATTAAATAAATAATGATTTAACTAAAAAAATCATCTTGAAAAAATAGTTCTGTCCAATCTTGATTAAATAATATAAAATACTTAACAGAATAGTGAGTTTTAATAATATTACTCTTTAAATCTAGATCTTTTTGCTTGATTCTTAATTTTCACAATCTAATTTTTTTTTAATATCACATGTAATTGATAGTAATCATTATCATCATAAGTAATTTGATGAATATTAGATCAGACTTAAAAGCCTAAATAAATTTACTATTAGTGTACCCAAAATAATTAAAAATTGTTATTAGTAAGGGTTGAATAGAGATAGTGGAATTAACAGAAAATTTAGGCCATGGTCCAGAATTAGATTCTTCATTAAAATTAGAATTAGTTGATATTGATAACCGATCTATAACAATTGATTCGGATGACCAAATTGAATTAATAGTTAAGGCTCTTTCATCAGAAACTCGAAGATTGATTCTCCACCATATTCAAATAAAACAAGAGGGCATGGATGTTTCCAATATAGCCGCAAACTTAAAAATGACAGAAGCAAATATTTCTGCTCAAATCAAAAAGCTTGAGGAAGCTGGTTTGATTTATTGCGATTACTGTTCAGGTAATCATGGAGTCAGAAAAATTAGTAAATTAAAATACAATCAGTTAAATATAAAGTTTTAATTAGAGAAAATCCAATCAATTAATTCATTTCAAAGATTAAATCAATCTTAATTAGAAAAATAACTTGTTCTCCTGTATTTTTTCTACATAAAATGAGAAATTAGTGTATTCTTAATTTTTTCAAAATGCCCCAAGTGTATTTTTAATAGATCACCCAAAGTCTCTCTTAAACCAAGTTCCTCTATTTTTTCTGTAATTTTGAAATATGGACTTTTCTTTAATTCTTTAGTTAGAGCTTTATTTTTTTCGATGTTATTAAATAGATATTCTGAACATTTTATTTCTTCTATTCCTAAGATTCTTTGAATAATTGTTAGTAGCATAGTATCAAAAGTCACTCTTAGAATTATTTCTTTATCGAAATCCAATTTTATAGGAAATAAATATTCTTTAAGCATGGATATCGATTCTTTAAAATGTATAATAGAGTCTTTTCCAAGATGCTCAATCTTTTCTTTGAAATCTGGATTATCAGTAGCTGTTAAACAAATCGCAGAAACTGTTTGATATTCCGCAACGAAATGAATGAATCGAGCTTTGGCATTTAGCATAGTATCTTTCGAATCTGTTTCACTTAGAAAATCACCTATATTATTAAGTGCTTTTTTAAAGTATGTGGAAATGGTGTAAAATTTATCAGCTGCGGCCTCATAATTTTTATTGCTTATTAAGAGTTGAGCTTTTTTTTCTTCTTCTTGATATAGATCATCAAATCTATTAATTTTCATAACTGCTTTCAAGATTAATCGTTTACCTTGATCCTTTGTTAATTGGGAACGTTCATATACTTGACCTGCTTTTAATAATAGAATTGATGATAAACTATTAAATTCTTCAGGATCTTCTTCATATAAGTAATCTGAGGCTTTTGCCCAACTATCTCCCGCAGTTTCCCAGTCATTCATACTATATGAAAGGTTTCCTAAGTGAATTAATAGTTTAGCTGAAACCTCATACAACTTTAATTCTTCAGTTTTTCTAATTATCGATTTCAATCTATAACTTGCTTGAATATGATTTTTAAATTGGGAAATAATTTGAATAATTCTCATAAAAAGCTCATCTAATTTAATATAACTACCGAGATCTAGGTAAATCTGGGCAGCTTTCTCGTATAATTTTATAGCGTCATCCCCTTTGCCTTTGTCAGCAAAAGTTTCCGCTTGATCTATTAATTTAATGGCTTCTATTTCCTTTTCCTCTTTATCTTGATTGTTATACATGATTTTCCAATCCTTGCATTAGAATAATTGATCTAGTAAATCTTTGAGTAGTATCTCAAATACAATGTGATTATAATACTATCCTAAAAAAATAAAGTTTATTTAAGTTTTGATTAAAAATCTATTATTTATCAAAAAGTTTAATATTATGTGCCTTTAATACATTTTTAAAGGCAAATGTTTGGTACGCAGAGGTAAAACATTCCTTAGCATCTTCAATTGCTCCATAAAAAATAAAGTTAGAAAACCAAGATGCAATAAACATAATACTTGCTCTGCGATATCGTGTATGAAATTTTTTATTTAATCTTGGAGATGAAAATTTAAATAAAAATAAGTTAGGAGCTGTTCCAACAGGTAATTTTAGTGATGTACTGATTAATTGCTGTGTTTCAAGAATATGGGTTAAACTTTCAAGATCTATTACACCTCCATCAATCCATATCCGCTGTACTCCCAAATTTTTTACACCCTCAAGTAGGCTAAAATGTCCTGGTTGATTCTTTTCAGTTATGTATTTGAATCTCTGGGTAGATGTCATATTATTTGAACCAAGTATTAATATAACAACTGATTGTATTTTATATTTTTTAATTAAATCAAGTTCCTTTTTATTCTTTAGAGTTGATATAGTGTTATAGATGATTTCCTCAGGCTTAACTCCATTTTCAATTAGATATTCAATACCAGATAATCTAGCCTCGAATGTACCACCCAAAACTAAAGGAGGTTCGAAATTATCTAAGTAAAATTCAAGATATTTTACCATCGCGTTAGGGTTATCTGCGGAAATTTCAACTAGACTTGGTAATTTATATTTCTCAGCTAATTCTGTTTGATTATGAATTCTTTTTTTTGCTTTTTCTTTATTAAAATTTTGGCTATTATCTCTATCGACTAAAGATTGTCCTTGATAAAATATAGTCCCAATTAACACAGGTGGCAAATTAAAATGTCCAAACCCTAATTTAATGGATCTATAAGAATAAAAGCCATTTTCTAACATAGTATGATCTAATCTATTAAGTTTTAATGTTGTTTTCTCTTAAAGAGAATAAAGAGTTTTTAATTAATATAGATGTAGTTTTATACCGCAATTTTTACATTGACTATTACTTAATGTTTCAAAACAATTTTTATGGTAAAGTGTTTTACAATTTTCACATCGAATAATTTTTTGTTCCGGTTCAAAAATTAGATTACATACGGGACATGAATTAAACAAGGCATCTTCTTCAATTTCTCCAAAATCCATTAACTCGGCAGAAGCGATTTCAGGTTTTTTATTGGTTGAACCCTCACGAATGCGTGGTTTTACTAAAGACGTTAATTTTCTTACCTGTGACACCTCAATAGGTATTTTTAACAGATAAAAACAATGAGGACATCGAACAGTGCCTGATTTTCTCATTTTACTATCTTTTTGAGAATCTGCCCAAGATGCTAAACAGTGAATGTGATATGGAGTCTGACAGTTTGGACAATAGCGACCACTCACAAAAAATGAACTCTTTGTGTAGGGATTTGTATCAGAAAAGCAAATAGAGCATTTTTTATAATCTGCTAATCCTCTAATCTGCAATAAACGTTGTTCTTGATCTTTAGTTAAATCTTGAACTCTCAATAGATCAGCAGCTATTTTTCTTAAGAAAGCAGGGTTATCCACTAAAGATTTTGAACCTTCTCCATAAGTTTTGACATTAGAGTTTGCTAAATTAAGGGCGGCCTGTAATAGAGATTCTAGGTCATTATTATAGAAATATTTACCTCCAGTAATGTCACTCAATCGTTTTAGAAGATTAAGGGAAGAAACTTCACCTAACCGGAAACAATCAATCTTAATATTCAATCCATGTGCGAGTCGTGCCATTTTGAGGGGATCGATAGAAGTTTTAGTGAATTTCCCATCAGATATCAATAAGATTCTAGGTATTTTTGCAGCAATTTTCCTCAATTCAGATATAATAACCTTGATGGAAAGTCCTAATGCCTCTCCCATTGCCGATTTTCCAGAAAATTCTAATGAATCTAAACAATTGAAAAGAGATTCTTCTGTATTTGTGAAGTCTAAGATCTTTTTTGCTTTATCAGAAAATTTGACCAGAGCAAAAGAAGACATCGTGTCCTCATTAAATCTTTCGCTGATTAACTTTTTAACTGCTTCTATACTAGCATTAAGGCGAGTAGGGAGATAATCTGTTCGATACATTGATCTCGAAGTATCTATACAAATTACTATGTTTTCTGGAACCCTTTCTGACATTTCTAGCTTATTTACCTAATATAGTTTTTTTTGAACCCTAAATAACACTCCTAATTTTTATATGTTACAAAAAGAATAAATAATTATGTTTTTTACACAAAAATAAAGTTTTATAAGGTAGTTTTTTCATATTTAATAAAACTCTTTTTAATTTAGAAAAAACAAATATAGTATATAGAAAAGTGAAATTGTTATAGTCTTCGATGTATCATGTCAAATAATGATAGTAATAAGAATGTAAAAGTAAAAGATTTCTTTAAGAGAAATATTATTATTAATGAATTAGAAGATATATTAAATTTTAAACCTGATACACTTATTGGTATTGATAAAGTATCATCTGATACTTTAGGGGATTATAATATTAAAAATATTGGAGAATTGGCTAAGGTTTCATTGGAAAATTTACCAGATGTAAAGGAAGTACCTAGCTCTATTTTAATAAAGTGGGTAAAAATCGCCCAAATAGTCGTTAAGGCTATTAAAGAACAATTAAAAGCCCATAAGAAATTATTGATGATTGGGCTTGATAATGGGGGTAAAACTTCCATTTTAGCAGTTCTTCAAGATAGATTTTCCATAATTAAATCATTACTACCTACAAGAGGCGTGAAACGAGAAAGACTAGATTTTTTTGGTTATCCAATAATATCTTGGGATCTTGGTGGCCAGGTTCAGTATAGAGAAAAATTGTATTTCAATAGACCAGAATTATTTTTTACTGAAGCTGATCTACTTCTATATGTTATTGATACTCAAGATGCAGACAGATTTCCCGAATCTGCTAATTATTACCGTCAAGTCTTGAAAGCTTTAAATGATCTGAATGAATTTCCCCCTGTTTTGGTTGTCTTAAGTAAAAGTGATCAGGATTACCGATCTTCAGTAGAATGGCAAAATAATATTAATGTAATTAAAAATAAATTTAATCAAGTATCAACCGAATTTGAAAACTTTGCTGTAAGCTATGCTGATACAACAATTTATCAAAAAGAAACAATCATGCAAATGTTTAGTGAAGCACTCAAAAAAGTTTCTGATACTTCAGAAATTATTGAAAATATTCTTGAGGACTTTTCACATACTATTGAAGCAAAATCTGCAAGTTTGATTTCAATGGATGGATTAATTTTTGGTAATTACAACGATTCCGATACTGATGAGGCGTTATTAAACAACACGGCATTAATCATGCAAACACTTTCAAATTTTCATAATTCAATTGGATTGCTAAGAGAAACTTCGATGACACTTGATTTCCCAATGAATGGATTTACAATTCAAGGTGAAAAATTGTTTGATTATTCTGAATTACAGATTCCAGTATATCTATGGATACTTTCAGAAAATCCAGAAATGATGTATGAAAAATTAGATTATTTTAGAGAACAAATACTACCCTTAATCAATATGTTCCTCTAAATTACCTCCTATTTGATTTATAATAACTTATCTAACTCTTTTTTAGCATTAAGTAAGTAAGTATTACAGTTATCCATCATTTCAATTGCTTTATTAAGATTATTCACAACTTCTGTTAATCTCTTTTCTTCTGCTTTTTCTCGCCATTTTTCAAAGTTTTCCCTATGGCTCTCGTTATGATTTGCCCAGTGTTCACACAATTTTGATAATTTAATTATTTCTTTATCTGTCATTTTTTAATAATAAATATAATATAATTAGTAAATTTTACAATTGACATTTAAACAAAGAAGCAGAAAATAAAAAAATAGATTTATTTATGGCAAAGTCTTTCCAAAAGAGTAGGATCTACAATTTCTTTTGGTTGCCAGCCTTTATTCTTTAAGAACTCCTGAATCTCGTCTTTCATGTTAATTGGAATATCTGCATCAACTCGAATATACCTCTCAAGATCTTCTGGAAAATCTACACCCTTATACTTGCGTTCTAAGTCAATCCAGTGTGATAATTTTATCATTCTTCCCTTTGAGTTATCAGCGGGTCGGATTGCTAATTTTGCAACTAAACAGATTGCTTGTTCAATAGACTCAGCAGTTGTAAGCAAATGTTCTGGACCTGGTCCAACAATATGATTTGCGGTTGAATCACGCGCATTCCACACTTTCCAAGTCTCCTCATCATCAGATCTACCTATATACATCCTTCTATATTCAGCAGCATGAGGTCCAATAACAGCTGGAACACCTAATCCATTTGCCATGCTAGCAATACTTGCGGCTTTTTGACTCATTGCGCCCCAAGCAACACCTACAGCACCAACACGATTTAAAATATAATCGGCAATCTCCTCAAAATTACCTCTCAAAGGACGTCGTGCGAATATGTTTGCAACTTTACATGCAGCCCCAGTGATATGCGGATTTGATACACATGATCCAACATTTACTAAGCCACCACGATCGAAATCTCCTGGGAAACGATCATATAATGTTTTCCCTTCTTCATCCTTTACAAGACCTATATCCATCGCTCCACATCCAGATACTACTACAATATAGTTACGTATCAAAAACTCTTCAGCCATTAAATAGAGTTCTTGAATGTCTTTTGCATAATTTGCACATCCAATAATTGCAACAATTCCCGGAATTTCACCCAAAACGATGGGAGCACCAACATTTCTTATCTCAGTATCCATAATTGGCCCTCGACCAGCTCTACAATTGAATTTCTCATTTCGTATCTTTTCTTGGCCAGCATATTGTAGTAAAGTAAGTGGAGAAACATCCTTCATGCAATCTGATTCACAACGCCCACATCCTAAGCATTCGTCAAATATACTGGCTAGAACTGAAAAATCTCCTTCTTTAACCAATCTCACGCCCTCTACGAGTGGCAGATCATTTGGACAATTTCGTTGACAATTTCCACAGCCATTACATCGATATGCCATATCAATACATCCTTGTTCATCAGGAATTCCACTCTTAGCTTTTCTAATTGGTTTTACTTTGATTACCGTTTCAGCAGCAACTTGTCCAGCCTTTATTGGGTCTAATATCAAAACACCAGGTGTTTTTCCGCTGACTAGATCCTCGACTATTTCATTTACGGGATCGTTAGTTCTATCAGTTAATCCGCTCATATTTTTTTCATTGGTTGCAATAAAAGGAGCTCCAACTAATTGTGCTTGTTCAAAAGATCTTAAATTGACACACTGCTCATCGACCATTACAACATCAGCTAATCCTGAGCGAATAAAATGCAGTTGCCTAGACATGGAACCTACAATTTTCGCTCCATCATAATATCGTGTAAGATCGTGCGCAGTACAACAGATAGCTCCTACATCTATTTTATTGTCATATCCTTTTTCTCTGATGTAATCAACTAATTCAATTCCAGGAGCAACATTATGACCAATCATTAAAATTGTTGCTTTACTAGTATCCATTGTTCCCATACCTAATTCTACGATGGGAACCTCTGGATCTCCCATTGGAAACCCATATGCGGCAATTTGCACAGCATCAGAAATCTCCATACCAACAGAATCAGCTAAACCGGCTAAGAAACTTTTAGCTTCATAATCTAAGAAATTCGATTCTTGACCGGTGTGTCCAGCAGCTAATAAATGAGTTATTGTATAATGGACCCATTCCATTGCAGTCTCTAAATCTTCTAAAGTTTCAGGTTTCATACCAACCACTAATCGAGTATGAGGCATCTCAACAGCAATATTGTTTCCAAAATTAATAGGAACATTTCCATATTTTTCTTTTAACCAATGTAATAAGTGATCTCCATGAGCAGAATGGCATGCAGCCCCAATACAACAGGCAATTTCAACGATTCTTGACTGTTGAGTTTCCATGTTGATTCCACATGCACCTGTTCTACCTTTTGAAAGGTTACATTTACCATAAGTACAGAGACAACACATGTCACATATAGGCATATAATATGGTTTGTATCGCTCCATTAATTTGAAAAACCAGCTTCTAAGGGTAGGAATATGTGGTTGTGGATGTGGGCCCATAGGTTCCCATTCTGTCTCGTCTCCATAACTAACATGTCCAGCAGTCAATTCAAAACCTTTGATTGTGCCTAAAGGGCCTTTATAGGAGTCTATTTTGAGTTTTGCGCCTTTTTTACTCATAATTTTACCCCAAATTTCTTTATTAATTTATTTTGAATTATTCTAAATATTAATTAGAATTATATTAGATGGTATTTTAAAATTTATATTTTCTAAGTGGAGTATACTTTTGTGAATTTAAAGCTTAATTATTATATTATAAAATTCAAATAGCTGTACTCTTTTCAAAAAATTAGTGTGAAATTTCATTTCTAAAAATATTTTGATTGTTCTACTTTTTTATTAAAAATCCTGAGATTTATACATCTCTATAGCAAGTTTACTAAATAAATCATCTACTCCAGTGCCATTTTTAGCACTTGTTTCAATAAAGGCGCAGGATGCAAGATTGACCTTAAGAGTGTTCGATTCTTCTAAAGATACACCTCTAATTTCAGTTTCTAATAAATCGATTTTGTTTCCAACCAATATACTGGGTTTAACTCCAACAGTACTCTCTATTTCCTCTTTCCAAAACTTTAAATTCTCAAATGATTGATTACGCGTTAAATCAAACATATATACAATTCCTCTAGTTCCTTTATAGAAAGCTTGTCTAACCCATTTAAAACGTGCTTGACCAGCAAGATCCCAGATCTGCAGGGTTAAAATATTATTAGCTTGAGGAATTTTAACATATTTTACAAAAAAATTAGATCCAATTGTATTTTGAACTTCTGGCCTAAATTCACCTCTAATATATTGGTGCAAGAGTGTAGTTTTCCCAACACCACCCTCCCCAGCGATTATTGTCTTAAAAAAATGCTTTTTGTAGTCAATCATTCTCATTAAATAAATCTAGACTTACCTAAATTCTAATATTAATAAGGCTTTATATTTTATCGCTTAATCTTAGCTTAATTATAAGTAGTATTTTATATACGATAATTTTAAAGATAATGGATAAAATTTTTGAAGATGAAAATTATAGAGAGGTTAAAAAATCAGAGACTGCTTTTTCTGATAATTCTTCATCAACCAATTTATCATCAATCTCTTCACCAATAAAATCAAATTTATATGAGCATTTATCTCCGCCTGTGAGGATACATTCAACTTCTCTTCCATCAACGTCTATTCCTAAGATTTCAAATATTCCATTAAATATTCCTAAATACAGAAGACAAAGGTTTTTTGCCATAATATTATCTTTTTCTTCACTGGCTAATGACTCATATACATTAACAATAATGTGGTCTTTCTTGAATGTGCCAGTTAGAGCTCCGTATCCCATAAGAATTAAAGATTCCAAGACACCTAACACAACTTCTTTTTTGGTAGCCATATTTTCAGTACTCCAGTCTTTTTCGTAGAAATATTTTTCCATTAGAGTTTTTCCAAGTGTCTTCCCTACCCATATAAGAATGTCGTCCGCATTAGTGCCTGCGAATTCTGCAAATTCGAGAATTTCATTAGGACGCAACATTAGAAGGCGCATATCTTTCTTTTTTTCACCTAAGAATATATGCCCTTCTTTATCTTCAATATTTATTTGTAATTCTTTTTTTAATCGTTTATACATAGTTTATCTTGAAGGTTATTTTTAAGAAAATTTAATATTTTGATTTCAAGAAAATGTTTAATATAATAGAAAGTTAACTGTCCAGATTTATAAATTTAATGATTATATATGAGATGTTAAGGAAAAAATTGTATTTAATACAGTTTCAATGTTATAATTGGTTTTAACTGAGGTAAATAAGAAATTCCATTCTCTATTTCTCAATTTATGAAATTCAAAATAATCTATAATTTCATTTTCTATTCTTGTTAACTGTTTTTGATTATTGTCCTTAGAATGATTAATTAAATCTATTTTGTTTCCTAAAATTAAGAGAGGGATTTCTGGTGAAACTTCTTCATTTATAACATTCCAAAATTCTTGTTTAGATTCCTCAAAACGTAGTTGATTAGCAACATCAATCATATAAACTAATATATTTGAATCTTGGATACCCTTTAACCACTTTTCACGAAAAGAAATTTGACCGGGAATATCCCAAAAAGCAAGGAAATCTTTTTCTTTTTGGACATATTTAATATCAAATTTCCTTGTAGAAGCAAAGAAATTATCATCAAATTGACCTGTTTTAATCCTTCTCACTAAAGAAGTTTTTCCCACTTCATCGATTCCAAATAAAAAGACTTTTATAAACATCCCTACTGGTTTAAAGGAAACTTCTGGATATTTCGCTAAAATCTCATCACCATATCTGCGTAAATCTATAAATAATGTTATTAACAAGTTTTCGATTTCTAACTCATCTTCAAAAGAACAGCATTTTTTATTATTTATTAACTCATAACATAAATCTTCAAATATCTCTTTAAAATCATAAGGGTTATCTTCTTCATCAAAGATTAAACCAATAATCATTTTTGAGTTAATACTAATTGTGTATATATTATTATCATCAATTTTTTGAGGGATGGGAATACTTATTATGAAATTATCCTGATTTTTTTTATTAATATCATGATTTTGAAGGCCAGTTTGGCTACTGCGGCAACCTTCTCTTATCATACCTTGATCATGTCCAAAAATAATCTTTTCAATGAAATCTTTGTTATTATTTTTAACGATATCTTCTGGATAACTATAGATATCTAACTGATTAAGGTCATGAAAGTTTTTACCCTTTAATAAAAAAATAGTAGATAACAATAATTTTTCCTAAAAGATTAATTTCCTTAATGTTGTAAATAAAAAATTATTAAAAAAAGTTTGGAATCTAAGTCAATTAAGCTCCTTTTATATTTTTTGGTTTTATTGACAAATTCAACTATATTTATTCATGAAATTGATAATTTAACTTTTTAGTATGTTCTATATAAATCAATTTTCGCCGTTATTTTCTTCCTCTTTATTTAAATCTTCATCTGATGACTCTAGATTTTCTTCAGGGAGTTCTTCTTCAGGGGATTCTTCTTCAGGGAGTTCTTCTTCAGGGGGTACTTCTTTAAGAGGTTCTTCTTCAGGTTTTTCTAGAGGTTTTTCTCCTACAGGAGTTTCACATATAGGACATTTTGTCCATCCTGGTCTAAGGCTATAGCTACAATTAGAGCATTCTGTCATTTTTTCATCAGGTGCCCATTCCGGAATATTTAATCCTCCCCCACGCCTTTTCTCTGCTAATTCTTGTAAATCTTCTTCAGTCCATACTTCCATTCCTTCTGGAATTCCTGAACCTCTTTCACTTGAAAGTTTTGCTAGTTCATCCTCTGTCCATGCAGGAATGTTAGGTTGAGCAGTCATTCTTTTTTGGGCTTCTTGCGCTAATTCCTCTGCAGTCCATGCTTTTAATTGTTGACCTCCTGGAGTACTAATAGCTCCTGGCGGTTGAGATACTGTTTCTTGTTTTATAGAGGGTACTTGGCAACATGCAGCAGATAATTTTAAAAAAGCTTCAAAACACCTTGAATATTTATTTTGATCTTCACCCTCTTCAGCAACAAGAATTAGGGTTGTATTATCTGAGGGCAGAGGTAATGCTAAACTACAAATAGCTATATCTGACTTAATTCTAGCAGAATCTAATCCTGAATTAATTTTTTCCATTGATTCTAATAATTCTTTATCTTCCATTAAGAAATCGCATATTGGATCTCCATGTCTTTGAAAATTTTCATGATATTTAGCCAACTGACTTGTTGTTAAAGTAGAATCCATTGAATTAATGATAGCATTTACATACGGGAAAATTTTTGATTTCGGACCCTTTTCAGAATCATCTAATTTATACCCATGTAAATCTAGATTGCCAGTAAAAGGGGCGAATAATGGTTTTTGATCTTTAATTTTACCATATACAGTTGTCCTTCCAATGAAACACTTTATTTCCCCATAATAAGCAATTGCTTTATCTAAAAAGGTTAGATTATTATTTTCATAAGTGATTCGAGGAATAGTTCGAAAGATTAAATCAACCCAAGGTAATTCTTTAACTGGTATTATTGCTACACATGTTTTAAGGATCAATTCCTTTAATTTTTTCAAATAATCTTTTAATAGCTTTTTTATCTCTTTATATTTTACATTTTCCAATTCAGTTTCTGCTTTTTTCATTAATTCATCAAATTTATCTTGATTTTGTTTAATAGAACCTCCGAGTGCCTTAATATCTCCAACGATATTTTCTTTCAAGATGAAAGTCGCCTCATCAATTATTTCTTTTTGAAGATCACTAAGTTCCTCAACTAAATAATCACTAATATCGAATTCTAAACTATTGACAAAGATTTCAAACAATTTTTCTTCTGACAAAATTTATACCTTTATCTTATTGTTTACTTTCTTTTTATAAATATATCAACGATATGCATATAAAAATTTATTTAATACCTTCTAGAACTTAGGTAATAATTATTACTCAAAAAAACAAAAATATAGTATGAATAATTTAAAAGCTACTTCAATAAATGTTTGTTTTATTGATAAAATTCCTGATCATGTTCAAGAATATTTAAAAAACAAATTAAAAGATGTGAAGAACGTAGAACTTAATTTTTCAAGAGGTAAAAATGACACAAACATATTAGAAATTGTTATAAATGCAGACATTTTAATCGGATGGCGACCAACAAGAGATTTATTGAAATCTGCGAAGAAGATGCGGTTTTTCATAAATCCAGGAGCAGGTATTCGCCATTTAATAGAGTTATTCCTTGGACTAAATAAGGAAAGAGACGTATTACTTATTAATGGTCATGGAAACTCTTATTTTGTAGCACAACATACTGTTGCACTTCTATTAACTTTAATGAACAAAATTATACTTCATCATAATTATATGAAAAAAGGCATTTGGAGAACTGGAGATAAGGAAGGAGCCTCTATTCCCTTAAGATTTCGAAAAGTAGGTTTACTCGGATATGGAGCGATAAATCAAAAAGTTCACAAAATGCTATCTGGTTTTGATATTGAATTTTCTATTTTAAGAAGAAATTGGGAGAAGCAGAAAGAAACTTTAATAACTGAATCAAAAAAGTACATTTCTTCCCAACTTAAAGAATTTTTAGAAGAAATTGATATTTTAATAATTGCGGTTCCATCTACTTCGTTAACTGAAGATATGATAAAAATTGAAGAATTAAAGCTATTAGGATCTAATGGAATATTAGTAAATGTTTCAAGAGGGGAAATAGTTAATGAAGAAAGTCTTTTTATTGCTTTAAAAAATAAATTTATTCTAGGAGCTGCAATTGATGTATGGTATAATATAACACCTAAAGCTGATGAAAAAGGAAAAAAATATCCCTTTAATTTTCCATTTTATGACCTTAATAATATTATACTTTCTCCCCATCGAGGCTACTCTCCGTTTAATGATTTATTGAGATGGAATGAAGTTATTGAAAATATAAAAAGAGTTGCTCAAGGAAGGCAGGATCTTATAAATGTTGTAAATTTAGATGATGAATACTAACTAAGGTTTTTTTAAACTGTTATTAATGAAACCAGTGTGTAAAGTTTAAAAAATAGTTATTACCTCTCATAGTAATGCAAATAAGCCTAACTGCTTGATTTTTATAATGATAGATTGATTTTAGTCATACTCCTTGATGTAGAGATAATTTCCACTTATTCTTAGGAAAAAATTGGAAATTTTTTTTTTTTTCTACTCTTAAAAATTGAATTTCAATTTTTTCTTAAATTTAAAAAAAAATTTAACTTTCGTTCATCAGTCTTAAAAAATTTTCAAAAATATTTTCAATAATTTTTTTAAATTCAAGCACAAGGCTCAATCTTCATCATTATGC
>JBATUM010000293.1:0-4118 GCA_049671145.1 Promethearchaeia archaeon | reverse complement strand
TACACACCAATACACAACATTTAAAAACGATTATGATTTTTTAATAATTAAATACACACTAAATACACACCAAATGGTGATAAAAAAATATGAAAAAAAATACAATAACAAATGATTTGGAGGAAATAAAAATGTCTATAAACAATAGAAGGGGAATAGCAGCAATTAGAGATGCAATTTATTCCCATAATTTAAGAATTTACGCCCAATATTAAATCAAATAAATTTTTTTATTTTATATTTTGTACACAATTTCAAAATTCACGAGTATAAATTAATAAAAAAAACTACATTAAAAAAAAACAAAAAAAATCAAATTTAAGAAAAGGCGATTAAAATGGAAGAAAAAGAAAAAAAAGATAGAATTTCTGAAGAAGAAAAACAGAGATTTAAAGAAAAATTAGACGAAATCAAAGAAAATTTGATGGATGAATATGAAGATTTAAAGGACGAGATGGATGACCTTAAACGAGAATTAAAAGAAGAAAGAGAAGAAATAAGAGAAGATTTAGAAGATACTTTTGAAGATTTAAAAGAAGAAAGGGATGAGTTATTAGATGAAATGAATGAATTAAAGAATGAATTGGAAAGCTTAAATGGTATAACCGCAGAGCATATGGAAGATTTTCAAAGGAGGGTTGAAAAAAACAAACAAAAAGTTGCTAAGATAGTAAGCAAATTTACTGAGAAAGCAAAAAAGAAGTTGGAAAAAGCGGAGAGAAAAGCAGCCAAAAGAATTAACATCTCAGTCCAACCTGAGATGAGTGAAGATTGGAAAGACTGGGCAGAAGATATGGGAACCTCAGTATCAGAATTAGTGAGGAAATCTATGGAATTTGTAAAAGACAATATTGGTGATTTATCAAAACTCGAAAGAATGGGTGATGTGTTCGAGAATCTAGGACGGGATATCGAAAAAAAAATAAAAGCTTCTGGTATTGAAAATCTTGGAAAAAAAATCAAGACAAGAGTAATACTAGATACTGACTCTGAGGTTAGGAAAGACACAATTAAGAAAAGAATTCAAGGAATAATTAAGCTTCATAGAGCGATCCCTATTGAAAAATTAGCATTAGCACTGAATAAGAGTGTAAATGATGCTGAAAAACTCATTTATGAATTAGCAGGAGAAGGACTTGAAGGAACCCTTGAAGAAGGGGTGTTCAAATTTACAGATGATATTGAGACTGTGATTACAAAATTTAATGAAAAAATAGATAATATGTAACAAGGTTGAAAATTAATGGAAGTCAAACCATCTCAAAAAACCTTTAAAGATTACAAATTTTTTTGGTCAGGTCAACTATTTTCCCTCTTTGGGTCCACAGTTGTATATTTTGCGATAACATGGTGGATAACAATAGAAACGGGAAATCCGATATTTATTTCGATTGCTTCATTTTTACGTATTATCTCAAATGTTATTATTTTACCTTTTGCAGGAGTGCTATCAGACCGCTTAAATAAAAAGAAATTAATATTGATCGCGGATTCCTCACAGGTAATTGCTACAGTTTTTTTAATTATTTTTTTTGCATTAAATATAACGGATATTTATGTGATATTTATTTTAATTAGTATTCGTAGTATCTTTCAAGCAATTCATTTACCCACGGTCAATTCTATTATCCCAATTATGGTTCCCAAAGAAAAATTAACACGAATAAACGGTATTAACTTTTTATTCACTGGCATTGTAGAAATAACTGCTCCTTTTATTGGAGCTACTCTCTTACTTACTCTTACTGTAAATCAGGTTCTATGGACCGATCTAATTACTTTTGCGATAGCGTTAATTCCATTACTGATGGTACAGATTCCTTCTATTAATGATGACAAGGAATGTGAAAAAGGAAAAAAATCTTTTAGAAAAGATTTAACGATCGGATTTAAAACACTGAAGCTAATACCTGGACTTCTGATTATTTTAATATTGTCGATGTTCCAAAATTTATTAATACGTCCTATAACTACTTTAACGTCGTATTACGTTAATGTTATTCATTCGGGTAGTGTACTTGATTTAGCAATTGTAATGGGGTTTCTCCAAGGAAGCATGATTTTTGGAGCGCTTATTATTTCGTTAAAGAAAAAATGGAATCATCAGACAAGAATATACTTTATAGGGCTGATGATTATAAATATTGGTTATATGATGTTTGCTTTTGTACCAACGGGTTCAATCATAATTATTGGAATTTCTGCTGCGGTGTTTGGACTTTTCTTTCCAATTGTAAACTCTCTTTATCAAACAATGATTCAGACTGTAGTCCCCAAAGATAAAATCGGTAGAATTACTTCAATAGATTTTGCTTTATCTATGGCAATTACTCCCGTTGGAATCTTAGGTTCGGGATTTTTAACAGAAATATTAGGATTACCCAATTTAATTTTTTATTGCGCAATAATTGGTATGATATTAACTTTAATTGTGTGGTATGTTTTGGCAAGGAAAAAAATTGATTATCAGTATGAAGAATTCCTTCAAAATATTAATAAAGATTTAGAAGAAATGGTAATAGAGTGATAACTAATGGAACAATTGGCTAATAACGAAACTTTTAAACACTATAAAATTTTTTGGTCAGGTCAACTATTTTCATTATTTGGTTCTAGCATTGTCTTCTTCAGCATTGCAATCTGGATTACAGATTTGACTTCAAGCCCTGTTTTTGTTTCACTTGCAATGTTTCTTTTTATTTTACCCCAAGTTATAGTTATGCCTTTTGCAGGAGTATTATCTGATAAATGGAATCGCAAAGCTATAATAATCGTTGTTGATTCATTACAAGCTCTAGTTACTTTTTTACTAATTATATTATACCTGCTAAATGCAGCTAATATATGGATTGTACTAATGTTTATTAGTTTACGCAGTATCTTTCAGGCATTTCATTTACCAACCGTGAATGCGATTATACCAGTTATGGTTCCAAAAGATAAATTAAGTAAAATTAACGCAATTAATTTCCTTTTTACTGGTGTTGTACAAATGTTTGCTCCGATGGTTGCAGCTCTCTTTATGGGTTTCTTAGCCATAGAAGCTATACTTTGGGTTGATATTATTACATTTTTGATTGCTTTAATCCCCTTGTTATTTATTAAGATTCCATTAACCGTAGAATCTAATACAAAAGATGATAAGATGTATTTTTTCAAAGAGTTTAAGTTAGGTATTAAGACTTTAAAATTAATTCCCGGGCTTGTTTCAATTATGATACTTTCTATGGCTCTTAACTTCTTATTAACTCCTATTGATGCATTAATGCCTTTTTATATAAAAGTTTGGCATTATGGCTCAAACCTTGATTTTGCAGTAGTAGCTGCATTTTTTCAGGGAGGAATGATATGTGGAGCATTAATCACTTCTCTTAAGAAAACTTGGAATCATAAAATCAGAATCATCTTTATTAGTATAGCAATTTTGTTGTTGGGATATATTGTTTATGGTATAGCTCCAATTGGCTGGATACTGATTATATGTATTGGGTCTTCAATTATGGGCATAACTTTGCCAATTATTATGTCATTATATCAGACCATCATGCAAACAATAGTACCCTCTGATAAATATGGGCGGATAACTTCAATTGATACCTCACTTTCAATGGCATTTATGCCAATCGCTACACTCATATCTGGACCATTAGCAGAGATTCTTGGAGCATCTAACTTATATTTTATTTGTGCTTTATTGGCATTAATGGTTACAGCAATAATTTGGACTTTTTCAAGATTAAGGCATATAGATTATGAAAGTGAGGCCACGATTAAGATGATTAATGATAATAACAAAAATCTTACTCTGTAATCCTACTTTTACTTTTTTAAAGTAAATTTAAGATAAAAAATAAAAATTTTTGATATTTAGAAAATCTAATAAGGGTTTTTAAATCAGGTTAAAGTAGTTATTTATTTTTATAATAATTTAACCAATGATTTATAGTAACTGATTTAAGCTCCTCATTGACTTCTTCAAATATTTGCGGAATTTCAATGTTTTCTGGCTTAAGGTTCTTTTCTATAGCATCTTTAATTATCTCTCTAAATGATTTAAAAAAATCTATATGTTTATCTAGAGATTCTTTGCCTTTCATTATTGGTCCGTGTCCAGGAAC
>JBATUM010000292.1:0-9832 GCA_049671145.1 Promethearchaeia archaeon | reverse complement strand
AAGTAAAAGCAAAAAAAGTTCCAGAAAAACAAATATATAGGTTTTTAACCTTTGCTGAATATACATTCGGTTTAGGTTTCACATTTGTTATAACTGCATTTTCCATCCTTGGTTATAAATACTTTTTAGACTTCGCCGGTCGCACAATAATAGCATTAATTCTACCAGTTTCCTTTATGGCAATAGCTTGGTTTATGATTTTTATATATAACACCATAAATTATTCTGGAAAGCCATTTAAGAGTATTAGAAGTTTAAAACGAAATTTATGGGTAATACTAGAATTAAGCAGCTTAGCCTTTATAGTACTGGATTTCTTTGAAATTATTTTAATTCCATAATCTTTTTTTTATTATTAATTTAAATAACAACAGAATAAACTTGTTTTGGTCTACCTGCTTTATCACCTCTCATAATTTCTTCCTTGATTAATCCTTGATTAATTAATAAGTCAAGAATTTCTCTTAATTTTGCGCCTTATCCGAAATAATAAGAAATTTTAACTATAGAAAACATCCGATAATAGGATGTTAAAAGAGAAAAGGTTCGAGAAGCTACAATGGCAACCAAAAGGTCTTCGCGACAACCAAAAGATTGTTATTGTGTGGTAATGTCTTCCGTTCCTAGGATTGGAAAGCTCAATATATTATCAATACATCAAATCAAAGTATGGTATGGAAAGAATCATCATCCGTAAGAATAATCGCTTACTCCTATGAACGATATTATCGTTTGATAACTTCACCAATTCGTTAGAATAGGCCAGATTAATATCAAATACGAACCAAAAGGTTGATATTTTTAATTCTGATCGTGTTTATAACGCACAATCACCTTTCATATCGCTATTGATTATCTGTGGACCAATGCATCGAGATTACATTACCTCTTCTCGACGTTCACATCAAAGATGTGAACAATTATAGTTGTGATAAGTTTATATTTAAATAAACCTATTAACGGGTTATTAAAGAAAAATGTCGCTAGATCTAGATTATATTTTTTTTAAGTCGGAATTCAACTTTACTTTCTTGATCAGGATTATGTTGTCAAAAAAGACATTAACTAAATCCATCTTTAAATTTTTATCCAATAAAACAAGATAAATTTCTTTGGTTAGATTTTTTCTTATAATCTCGCTTTAACAATTCCTCAAGTTCAGGAAATTTGAAAGGAAAAATATTTTCGAAGGCTCTCTTTAATAATTCAACGTATTTCTTTTGATCGTATTGATGTATCTTTTCATCATAGAGATCAGAGAGAATAACCTTCCGTTCAGGGAAATCAGGATCTGCCTCTGCATTAAGAATAATATATCGTACATTTTTTCCAGGGGTTGCGATAATACCAGAATCTTCTAATTGTCTGGCAGCTACAGCTTGATAAGAGTTTACTTTATATGCTGATGGCCTACGAGAGATTCTTTGTTTGATTGTAAGCTCTTGGCGAGAGATTTTCCCGGAATAGACTCTGTCAGTATATTCATAGAGTTTTCTTTTTGCACTTGGAATCCTTTTTATAAACTCATCAATGGTTTGAGCGCCTTTGAATACATCAATAAAGGCGTATTGGGCATCTTTCACAATAGTGGGCATATCTCTGCGCCGAACTTCAATACCCCTAACTTTAATCTCCCCCGTACTTTTTATGCCCCAATAATGACTAAGAGCAGGAATATCTGGTTCGGCTCTAGAGGGAAGAAACACAATAATATTATATCTACCTTCCCAGCTCATCGGAATGCTTGTATGTTCCGATATTCTATCTGCAATTTTTTTAGTAATAATCTCAAATTCCTCTGGTGATTTTCCCTTTGTATCTTGAAGCCATATGGAATCAACAATACCATGAATGATTTTGCAACCGTATTCCTCGGCAATTTCAGCTGCACGCATAAGAAATTCGCGTGCAAATGCACATACGGTTTGATGGGCTTCAATTTTGCCGAAGCGGGCATTTTTAAATCCTAAATATCCAAAACTTACAACAAGCACCCATTTTAGGGCAATATCAGTAAATTTATAACGAAGATTTCCTGTTTTTCGAACAAATTCCTTATATTGCAACCTTTTTGTTAGAGGAATTTTTATTGATTTTGAGATAATTCCTTCTCTTTTTGAGCAGATATGAAAATCCAATCCTGGTACTTTTATCCCTGTTCCATCATCTTTGCAGCATTTACAATTGAGAGTTTCAGAAGAAATATTATAATTGGCCATTATGGATGGATACATTGAAGAGAAATCTAACTCTACAACATTATCGAAAACACCAATTATCGGTTCAAGGATGTGTCCACCACGATCACTTCTTATTAAGTCCATTGCTGAATTAAATCCCTCAGGGCTTTTTTTAAATGGAGCAATCAAATGATCAAGTTTATAAGCATTGTAGTATTGAATCGATTGGAGTGCTCCTCCAATCGTTATTCGAGATAATCTTTGTAATGATACTCGAGAAATACGGGCAACTTCCACAACACCCGGTATATTTCCTTCTGTAAAATGAAGGCTTGCATATGAGCCAGTATCTAAATGGAGCCTCCCAGCAAAATATATTTGCGTTTTCGAACGATGGAATATGATTCCGTATGACATATAATGATTTGCTCCTCCTGAGAGATTAAAAATGCATTTTTCCAATGGTATTCGATCTCGAGAAAAATAAAGCTTCCTTGATACACCATGTATTGAAGCCCGAGCTGCTAGATATGGAAACATGAATTCATCCCCATTTTGTGTGAGAATTATATCGGGATCAAGTTTTTCGATGGCTTTACTTAATAGTTCTAAATTTTCCGCTTCATCTCTTCGACTTATAATATATGATCGTTTTTTATACCCATCTGCGCGAGGAACATTGTTCTCATCATTTTCAACCACGCTAATCTCAATATGATCAATCGGATCATTGTAATACGGCCTTATTCCTTGATGTTTTACTTTGACATCAATCCACACAGCCTTTAGAGGAGGTAAATCATAGAATAATTTTTCATTGTCATCTTTCAACTCTAGCGAGACAAGCCTTGTTATACTGCCCTTTCTATTCCTAGGCTCTTCAACTCTCACTCTAAACTGACAGAAAGACATTGGAAACAAGTCATTAACGTAGTAATACATTTGAGCAATAGGAAGATCGGTATTATACAAAGTAAATAGATCGATTTCATCAATTTCTTGAATTGTTTTCTTAAATACTGAAGGGTTTATCGTTGAAACTCCAAGGATTTTTGTCTTTTTATGATCTTCAAGGCGAACATATTTCTCACAAATTCTCACTTTATTGACGTTGTGATTTTGTTGAAGGATATGTTTTAACCTTTCAAGATCATTACCTACGCTTATCTTTGGTACTGCAAAGAACTCTGGATGAAATACTTCATAAATTTTCAGAACTTTTTGCTCTTTGACAGGTTTTACCCAAAGAATTACTCCATCTCTAAATGTAGAAATATCTAAAAGCCAGCCATCAAATTTTTTTCTTGAATTCAACTTTCAATCTTATTACTTATTTTTTCCTAATTCAGTTATTCTACTCTCCAAAAGCTCAATCCTTTTCTCTTGTTCTATGGCGAAGGAAATAAAAAGAATCTCTGAAAGGATAGGGCGCCCAGCTAAACTGCCAGCATCAGCATGGATTCGTGCATAATTCATCAGTTTGTCAAAAATTCTTCGCTCTTCTGGCCGAAGAGCACGTTTGAAATCTTTCCAACTCTCAATTTCGTGTTCAAGTGCAGGTCGGAATGAAGGTACAGTTCTACCCATTTTTTTTTAACCAAGGCTTTGTTTTAAATCCCTAGAAGTGAAGGAATTCGGATAATTAAAAAGAAGATACATCAAGTGTTTTCTGATTTTTAACTTAGAGAAGAATCAAATGATATATAGATCTTCTTTTTATAGATATGCCAATTGGCTGAAGAAGTGAGAAAGTTGCTATTAATAGGAGAAGTAAAGAAAAAATGGTTACATGATAATGTGACAAAACTTCTAAAAATAAAGTAATAAATAGTTTTTTAATAAATATCTAATTTATTCTAATTCTGCACCGCACGCCCCACAAAATTTTTCTATTCCCCTCAGTGGCGTTCCACAATGTGGGCAATATTCCTTTTGTTCACCGACGGTAGGTTCCGATTCTGTTGGTTGTGGTTCCGTAGGAGGTTTTGCTTCAAGTTCTTTACTAGAAATTTCATTGTAAACAGAACTCCAAATTTTATAGAAGGGTAGTTTATTTTTATGAGTGGGACAAGAGCATCTGATTAAGCTCCAAGGCCCTTTTACTTTCATATAATCCACTATAGCTTCTTGTCCGCATTTATAACAGCGAAAAACTGCATCACGAATATACGGCATAAACTCGTCTTTTTTCATTAAAGGAACTACATATTTTCTTCCTCCATGTGTTGGACATCTTTGTTTTATTAGGATTTGAGATCCAGTAACTTTTAAAAGAAAGATAGCACCCACAGTTCCACATTGAGGACAGCTAAACTTTTTACTATAATCTTGTTGAGTCATCAAATTTCCTCTCTAATATTAATTTTTTAAGAAAAATGAGATATTAATCACTTAAATTTTTATTGTTTTAAATCGTAGATAAAATTTTGAAAAATTGTACGTTAAATAATTATTTTTTATAAAATTTGATACAATTAACTACTAAAGTAAATCTAGAATAAAATGAATGGGAGATATTGTTATATGTCTGTTTATCGCGGACCACATGCTCCGTGCGGGATTTTTTGCCCTCAATGCCCGGGAGTAAAAATTTTCAATTGTAAAGGCTGTAGAGAGCAAAAAGGTCAAATAAAGGATTTTCCTGTATGTAAAACCTACGAATGTGTTACAAGCAGGGGTTTTACTTTCTGTTATGAATGTGAAGATTTTCCGTGCGAAAAGTTGCAACCTATAGTTAACTTCGAGATATTTTTACCTCATAATTCAAAGATTTATAATTTACTTATGATAAAGAAGTTAGGAATTTCAAAATGGAATGAAATTTGTGAAGAAAAATCGGATTTATACTATAAAGGGCGAAAAATTCGTTATGGCGGTGATCCTTTAACTCTTGAGGAAAAAGACCCAAATATGTATAAAAAGAAGAATAATAAATAAGTTTGGGGGAATAGTGAGGATTTTATCTTAAGAGAGCCAACAATCTAAAGTTTTAGTTCTTGTAGCATTTGCAAGACTCTTCTTAGGTTTTCGAGGTCTCCATTTCAAAAGGCGTCTTTCTGGTAAAAAAGGATGCTGAACAATAATATATTCTACATATCGTTCCTCATCATTTATAAGTACCAGTACATTTCCAAAATGGGATAAAATTTTCCCTCCTTTAGGACGAAATGAGCTGCATTCGTTTAAAGGAGCAGTTATTACAATTAATGGTTTAGTTTTTTGAAGTATCTTTTTGATACCATTTATGGCTTTTAACAAATCTTCAAAAGTTTGTTTTTCATAACTTTGAAACAATGTAGTAATCCCTGAGATTAAAACAACTTTAACTTGTTCGAGTTTAGAAAGCCTGTGTTCTAAAAGCTCGATCATTTGATCCCAGGTAAAGGCTCGGGCAATCAAGATATTTTCTAAAACTAAGCGAGGTGATAAATTTTGGGAAACCGCGAATTTGCTCACATTATAAGGATTGAAGCGATTATTTCCATCAATAAAAGCTACCTTTACTTCGTCTCCTCCTAAACCCCCATATGCATATGATTTCTGTGATATGACCGCTGTTGTTAGCAGAATGTTAGTAGTCATTTTTTTATCCCCGTAAAGGAGATAAACTAGATTTTTATGAAACCCCTCTCCCCCCAATAACTCATCTAGCGTTGAATCTCCACTTGAAACGAGTGGAATATCCCGATTTTTCCTGTAAAATTTGAACCCCGAATTAAATGAATGAAATGACATCAGATGTAATATTTTTTTCTTCAAAAAAAAGTTGGGTTACTCCGACAATTTTCTAAATTCCACTTTTTTGTTCTGATTTAAATGGAGAGGATTATATTTGCTAGAAACTTCATTATTATTAAAAGAAAAAATGGTATAGAGACAGAGAGAGGTCATTAAAAGTAAAAATTACTATTTTTGATGAAAGATTTCTATTTAATTTTTAAAATACGAAATAAAAAGGGGTTAAAAGTTTTTAACTGAAGGTAACAATAATAATATTTAGCACTTTTGTCAAAAAGTGATTATTTAAATTTTATATTTTAAAGGTGTGAAATCAAAATGGAAATGAAAATGGAAAGTCCTTATTCGGGTAGATTCTGGAAAAAAAGTTGGGACCCTGGATTGGACGATCTTGATCCTAAGGAATTTGAAACAACCTATCCTACAATGATAAGAGATGCGTTTAAAGAGTTTCCAGACAAAATGGCTTTAGAGTTTCTAGGAGTTGAATTGACTTTTAGAGAAGTAGACGAATATTCCAATCAATTTGCGCAAATGTTAATTGATAATGGTTTTAAGAAAGGAGATATTGTAGGAATAAATTTACCAAATATCCCTCAATTTGTGATTGCTATAATTGGAACATTAAAAGCTGGATGTGTTGTTTCTGGAGTTTCTCCCCTTCTTTCAGCAGTTCAAATACAATATCAAATAAATGATTTGGGATCAAAGGGAAAGCAAGTTGCTTTGGTTACTCTTGATGCTATATTTGCAGGGCATATCGTAAAAATTTCTGGTAAGATGCCCCAATTAAAACTAATAATTACGACCAATGTTGCTAGTTTTCTCTCTAAAATCAAACAAGTCTTAGGAAAAGCTCTTGGAAGAGTTCCAAAGGGAAAACTAGTTCCTATAGAGGGGAAAACGGTGCTAGAGTTTCATAAAGATGTTCTTGAAAGATATCCAACTGATCCTGTGAATGTAGATATAACTCCAGATGATATTGGATGGATCCAATATACTGGTGGAACGACTGGTCCTCCTAAAGGTGCAGTATTGAGTCATAGAAATTGTGTCTCAAATATGAAAAGTATAATTGCATGGCTCCAATGGGAACGAGGTAAAGGCATTTTATGTAGTGGTTTTCCTTTTTTCCATGCTGCGGGTTTAACGGTCTGTGAAAGTGCTCTTTCCGCGGGATTCGGACAACTACTGATCCCAAATCCAAGGGACACAGATCATATCGTAAAAGTGATGAAAAAATATCACCCGACAAATTTAGTAAATGTTCCTTCATTATATCAACTGCTAATAAAGAATCCTAAATTTAAAGAAATAGACCATTCAGCATTAGGAACATGTATTTCAGCAGCATCTCTCTTCCCTAAGGAATCTCAAATTGAACTAGAGAGTATTATTGGAGAGAGAAAGCTGTTAGAGCTTTATGGAATGACTGAATTATCTCCTGTTGCAACAATGAACCCGTCCTTAGGTAGGAAAAAACTAGGTACTGTTGGAGTACCATTTTTGAACGTAGAACTTAAAATCGTTGACCCAGATACAGGCGAGGAAGTTCCATTAGGAGAACCTGGAGAAATTTGTGTTCGCGGGCCTCTAGTGATGCAAGAGTACTATAATAAGCCTGAAGAGACTAAAAAAGCAATCGATATTGACGGATACATGCATTCTGGTGATGTCGGATTTATGGATGAGGATGGCTTTATTAAAATCGTTGATCGTACTAAGGATATGTTAATTGTAGGTGGTTTTAAAGTTTTTTCCGCTAAAGTTGAAGATACTTTATCTAAGCATCCAGCAATTGGCATGATCGCCCTTATTGGAGAGCCAAATCCTGATCGCCCTGGTTCTGAGATTGTAAATGCTCATATACAGATTGATCCTGGATATGCTTATGATGGTGATGAAGGCAAACTAAAACAAGATATTCTAGCATTTGCCAAGGAACATTGTGCTCCGTATGAGGTGCCAAAAAAAATTCATATTTTGACAGACATTCCATTAACAGCAATAGGAAAAATTGATAAGAAAGTTTTGCGTCAACAGTAAGAGCTACTAACTACTATAATATCAATTTAATTTATTTTCTTAAATCAAATTTTATATTTTTTTTTACTATTAAGTAAAATTCTTAATCATTTTAATAAACATTTTTAATGGAATACAGCCTAAATAATATCAAATTAAAATTCGGAAAAATAAAAATATAATCAAAAATGTAAACGTGAATTTAAAATGGAAAGTCCCTATACAAGCCGTTTCTGGAAAAAGAATTGGGATGAGAATCTCTCGGATTTAGATCCTAACATATTTGAGACCTCATATACTGAAGCAATTAAAGTTACTCTTGAAAAATTCTCAGATAAAATGGCGTTTGCATATCAAGGATTAGAAATCAGTTTTGGCGATGTAGATAAATATTCAAATCAATTTGCTAATATGCTAATCGAGAATGGTTTTAAAAGAGGAGATGTCGTTGGAATTAATTTGGCAAATATTCCTGAATATGCTTATGCCCTTATTGGAACATTAAGGGCAGGATGCATCGCTTCAGGGGTAAGCCCATTAATGTCAGATGTACAAATGCATTATCAAATAAATGATTTAGGATCTGGAGGAAAAAATGTTGCTTTAGTAACTCTTGATGCAATTTTCGAACATAGATTAAAAAAAATAGCTGACAGATTACCTCAACTTAAAGTTGTTGTAGCCACCAGTGTTATTGGTTCATTTGATAAGGAATCACGAGAAAAAATAAGAGCTGTTAGGGAAATACCTTATGGCGAAGTTACTCCCTTAGAAGGTAAAGTTGTCTTGGATTTTCAAGATGATGTGTTAGCGAAATATTCTTCTGATCCTCCTAATGTTGATGTTTCCCCAGATGATATTGCGTTCATTCAATATACAGGAGGAACAACTGGTCCGCCTAAAGGAGCTATATTAACACATAGGAATTGTGTATCAGATCTACTTATTGTGCAAAAATGGCTTAATTGGCAAAAAGGTATAGGTGTTGCTTTATCTGGTTTTCCTTTTTTTCACATTGCTGGAACTTTCTTCTTAGAAAATTGTATTTATCTGGGTTGGAGTCAAGTTTTAATTGCTAATCCTCGTGATGCATTACATATTTGCAATGAAATAAAAAAATACCAACCAACTGCCTTAGTAAATGTACCCTCTTTGTATCAAATTTTAATAAACTTCCGTAAATTCAAGAGATTAGATCATTCTAAGCTTGAAGTCTGTATTTCTGCTGCCTCTCCATTTCCTGTGGAATCCCAAAAAGCCTTTGAAAGCATAGTTGGCGATGGAAAGTTATTGGAAGTTTATGGAATGACTGAATGCTCGCCCTTAACAACCATGAACCCAATGTGGGGCAAAAGAAAATTAGGATCAATCGGTTTACCATTATTAAATACAGAATTAAAACTGATTAATCCCGAAACTGGTGATGAAGTACCTCTAGGAGAGGCTGGTGAAATATGTGTTAGAGGCCCTATGGTAATGAAAGGATATTATAATAAACCCGAAGAGACTAAAAAAGCCATTGATGAAGAAGGTTTTATACATACTGGAGATGTAGCAATGATGGACGAAGAGGGCTATTTAAAAATAGTCGACCGAACTAAAGATATGATTATAGTGAGTGGTTTCAAAGTCTTTTCTGCAAAAGTAGAAGATACTTTATCTAAACATCCAGCAATAGGCATGATTGCTTTAATTGGTGAACCTAACCCAGATCGTCCAGGTTCTGAAATCGTAAATGCCTATATTCAAGTCGATCCAGAATATACTTATGATGAAGATGAAGAAAAATTAAAAGAAGATATTCTTGCTTTTGCTAAGGAACATTGTGCTCCGTATGAAGTACCGAAGCAAATTTATATTATGAAAGAACTCCCATTAACGGTAGTAGG
>JBATUM010000291.1:0-2769 GCA_049671145.1 Promethearchaeia archaeon | reverse complement strand
ATATGCTTTTTCCTCTTATATAAATCTTTCTTATCAATACTTATTTGAAGTTTGGTAATATTTAGAATTATTTTCTAGATAATATCCTTATAATTTGTTTATTTATATTTTTCAATAAATTCATTTAATGGATTAAAATATCTATCCGTATAAAATAGAATATCATTGTGCCCGGCTTCTTCAATAAGAACCAGTTTTTTATCAATAGATTCCGGTAAACTTTTATATATTAACTCACCTTCACTGCTGGGTATGATCCAATCTGAAGTGCCATGAATAATTAAAACGGGAATCTTGAATTTTTTTATTCTCGTATCATTTGAATATTCGGTTAAGGATATGGGAGTTAATTCAGTACTTGATATTCTAAATAAATGAATCATAATATTATAGATGCTAGCAAAACCACTCTCAAAGATTATTCCTTTTAAACCCTTAGGATTGTGAGCGCCAATCTCAGCAGCACACACACTTCCAAGAGAACGTCCTTGTATAAATAAGGAATTATTTAAGCCTTTTTTTTCCATCCATTTCTTAAATTCATTATAAATTGGCATAGCATCATTAATTAGACTTGTATAATATGGTTCCCCTGAACTAAATCCATAGCCCCTATAATCAACAACTGCTAGATTCACATTACATTCAAAAAACATAGGAGCGATAGATTTATACGCTATAGCAATTTCTCCATTTCCATGAAATAACAATATAGTTGGAAGATTAATATCATTAAGATAAAAATATCCACCAATTTCAATATCTTTATCCACTTTAACTTTTAAAACTTCAACATTCGATTCTAAATTACTAGGAATTGAACTTTTCTGTGGATAAAAAACAATATTGGAAACTGCGGGATTATCGATCAAGGGGTGTTTTTTCATATTAGATAATTACAATTAATGCTTTAAATATAAATTGATTGTATAAATCAAACATTTGGAAGAAATGAATATGTTTTCATAAATTTTTTTTTTTAGAAAAACTTAATTCTTCTGTTTAAGCTCTTGCTTTTTGTAATAGATTAATAGTATAGGAATTGTCCCAAATAATGCCATAATGAAGAAAGTTAATGAAAAACCTATACTAGGTTGTTCAGAACTAGTATTTCTCCAGACTGGATATCCCGCAATAATCCAATCTGTTATTCCCCCTAACATATTATAAATTTTCGTAAAATTGTGATTACTGTCAAGGTTCTGACTTGCTATCGCACTTCTAGAACCAGATCTACAATACACGAGTATTTCTGTGTTTTTATAAGGTTCAAGTTCACTAATCCTTGAATCAATTTCATCATGTGGGATCAAGGTTGCATTATATAAGTGGCTCTCATCATATTCGGACTGTGCTCTAACATCAAGGATTAATAAATTAGGGTATTGTGTATGATTGCTTATCATCTCATAAGCTATATGTACAGAAACATCTGTATATGATTGAGCTTTGACTATAGGTATTGGTATTAAAGCAATCGAAGGTAATAAAAAAACTATAAAATAAAAAAGAAGTTCCTTTTTATTTTTATAATGTTTTATGTTTTTCTCACCTTAGGTTTTAAGATTTAAACTATAATTAACTGTTTTAAAACTATTTATTATAATAAATAATTTAGATTGCATTTTTTTAAATTTCTTTTTTTATTATTGCGCTTTTCCTTGATCTGCAACCGCCTGAATAGCTTTTCTAAACTCTTCCGGATCTCCGAGATAATAATGCTTAATTGGCTTTAATTGATCATTAAGTTCATATATTAGAGGGATTCCTGTAGGGATATCTAAATTCACAACCTCATCTTCAGATAAAGCATCTAAATATTTTACAAGAGCTCTTAAGCTATTTCCATGGGCAGAAATGATTACCTTTTTGCCAGATTTAACTACTGGGGCAATTGTTTCATGCCAATATGGCAAAAAACGCTCCACAGTGTCCTTTAAACATTCAGTTATTGGAATATCTTTTGGATCCAAATCTTTATATATAGGATCATTTCCTGGATATCTTGGATCAGAAGTTTTTAGAGCAGGAGGCGGCACATCATAACTTCTACGCCAAGTTAAAACTTGTTCTTCTCCTACTTTTTTTGCCATTTCTGATTTATAATATCCCTGTAATGCTCCGTAATGTCTTTCATTTAATCTCCAATGTCTAAAAACAGGAATCCACATTAAATCCATTTCATCCAGTACAATCCAAAGTGTTCTGATTCCTCTCTTTAATACAGAAGTATATGCTATATCAAATGCAAAACCTTCTCGTTTTAATAATTGACCAGCCTTTTTTGCTTCTTCTATACCTTTATCGCTTAAATCTACGTCAGTCCAACCCGTAAAGCGGTTTTCCTTGTTCCAAATACTTTCCCCATGTCTTAAGAGTACTAAAACATACATAAACATCAATTGATTTTAAAATTTATTTTTTAGATTATCTATATATTTTTTTAAGTGATCTAAATTTGTAAAATTTTATGTTAATTATTATAAATACAATTCCTCTTTTTAAGGTATATAAAAATGAAAAATAAAGGAATTTTAAAAGGTGCTAGTCGTAAAGAACCAATGTGGGAGAAGATTAAAAAATAAAAAAAGAATTAATTAGAAAAATCTAAAATTTTTTTTCTTTTAAATTTAAACTCTTATTTTAAAACTTAAATATCTAAAAATGTTATTTATCATTATCTAAATTTGACAAATTAACAATAAATTTGTATCCATTTAAAGTTAAATTCCATTTGAAATCATGAAATTTGCTAATAAAACCTTAGTA
>JBATUM010000290.1:0-3467 GCA_049671145.1 Promethearchaeia archaeon | reverse complement strand
GTTGGAATTTGATACAAAGCTGGGATGATAATCTTAAGCCAAAAACATTAAATGACTTAATTAGTCAAATTTGTAATATTTTAAGTAATCAAGGTTGGGGCAAATTTATTCCTCGACAAATATCAGAGGATCTTATATTAATACATTTACACCATAATATTACAACTGAATTAGAAAATAAATCAAAATATATATGCTATTTTATCACTGGTTTATTAACTGGTTTTGGAGAATATGCTTTATACAGAGTAAATGTCATTGAAAGCAATTGTTGTCTTGAAAATGATAAACTAGAAGCATGTGAATTTAAAATTGAAAAGATAATTTAAAAATACTATTACCAAGGATCCCATTCTTCTGGATTTAATTCCTCCTCCTTAATGAGTTTTTCAGAAGATTCAGAGTCTAGAGGATATAAATCCTCATTATCGCTTTGATCTTCATTAGTTTTTTGCATTTCAGGAGGTTTTAACTCCTCGTCTAGAATAAATGACTCTCCTCCTATAACAACATCTTTAAATGCTCCAATCAAGGAGAGGAAGTTAAAAAATTCTTCTTTGTTCATTTCCACTACCAGGGAACTGTCATCTTTTATTAAACTTAACTTAATTAATCTTACTTCCCCACTTATTTCCACAGATGTCAATTCAATATTTTCATTATCCTTTTTTAGCCGGATTTTCCAAGAAGTTTCTCTAGTTTTTTCAATCTCCATTCTTTATATTTCACATCTTTATTAATTAATTCTCATTTACTTTATAAAAATTTACAAATTTAAAATTTATTTTATTTCAATAATCATTAATCGCCAATTATGAAATATCAATTACAAATTTTATTTATTTTTCTCAAATTCCTTTTTGATAATTTAATAAATAATAATTCCTATATCCATACTTTTATTAAAAATAGAATGTAAAAAGAAAAATAGCAAGAAATGACAAGAGGTGGCTTAATTTGGACAAGAAATTGAAACGTATTGGATTTTGGATTAAAAATAAAATCTAAAGATTTTAATAAATACTTATTCCCTTTATAATTATGTAACTTCGAAAGATCTTTAAATCTGAAAAATGAAATAAGATAAAACTTTTGAAAAGTGGTTATCTGAAGTAAATAATTAAAATAAATTCTAAAGGAAAACCTATTTCTTGTAAAACAGTTTAAAGAAAGATTAATTGTTATCATAGTAATATAGAACAATATAAAAAAAAGAAAAAAACTGAAAAAATATAGAAAATTTAGGTTATTAAATGGGGTTATGAAAATTAGCAAAATGATAAGCTTTCCATCACCCCCTCCTAAAATCTCTAACGAGAATAATATAATAGAAAATAAAAATGAAAAAAAAAAAAAGAAGACTTAATCATAACAAAAAAAAGAATTTCTTCAAGGTAATTTAAACTTTCAATAAAAACTAAGCCTAAACTAAATAAGAAAAAGATTTTTAATACCTTGTTTGAAATTTTTCGATCCCTTACATCAGAAATTGAACTATAAATTAATATAAAATTCACAAAGATTAAAAAGATTAAATAAGTAATCAATTCTAGCATATTAATGTTTACCTTCCCAGATATCTATAAATATTTTTAAACTCTTTGCTTTAAAATTCTCAATTTTGTATCTATAAATTTTTATCCTACCAAATCGTTTTTCCTGTATTAAACTTGCAGACTTTAAATAGTTTAGATGCTTTAATGCACAAGAATGATTTAATCTGGTCTTTTTTATAATCTGCGAGATAGATAACTCGTGGTTTAAGCATAAAATTCTTAAAATTTTAATTCTGGCTTTAGATCCAAAGAGACTTTCAAAATTAAAATTATTTCTTTCATGTTCAGAAATCAAAAGATAATCCCCTTTAATTTTAATAATTTATTAATCACTTTTTCAAATGTCGATAATCCAACATCTTGAACATTGATAAATGCTTTTCTCCCTTTAATTGACTCGCTTTTAATATTAATTGAGAGAATATTTTCCCTTTTAAAATCTTGAAGATAATTCCATAATTGTGAATATGATTTTGGATGTTTATTTAAATTTTCACATAAAATATTGTAAAATTCTAGAATTTCGGGGAGGGAAATTTGAGATATTTTACTTTTCTTTAAGCTTTTTATAATAGATAGTAAAAAAATTAGTTTCTGAGAAGACATGAATTGCAAAGTATCTTGTGTGGAAAATGGAACTAAATCTTGGTTACCAAGACGAACACACTCATTCGTTATGCATTTCAAATTCCTACCTTCGGCAGTCTTGCTTGCTCTCCATAATAAATTTAAGCCATATCTAATATCTCCATTTTTTAAAACTAAATCTGAGATCATTTCAATAATGTCATCTGTGAACCCATTTTTCTTTATACTTATTTCAGCTCTATATCTTATTATATCAAATATTTGTGATTTAGAATACATTTTGAATTTTATAATATTTCTTTGCAGTGTACTCATAGTACTTGCATCTAAATTATTCAAAAATGAAATATCTCTAACAATTCCTATAATTGATACTCTTTGTGGAGCATAAACAGAATCATCATTTATTCTTGTGAGAGAATAGATTAAATCCCCCTTCCTATTTATTAAATAATTTAATTCATCTAATACAATTAATAAATACAAATCATGATAATTAAGAAAATCTATAATAACTTCCAATAAATCTTGAGGAGAATAACCCCTTTTTGGAAAATTTTTATTTAAAGTACGTATAATCCGTATTAGAACCTTATAACTAGTTTTTTCTTTTCTACAATTGACATGTACGTATCTAATTAAAAGATTCCTTTTTTTTGAAGCATTAATTAACATATCTCCAAACAGTTTTACAGTTGCTGTTTTTCCTATCCCAGTTTTTCCTGTTATTAATATAGTTCTTGAAATTGAGTTAGGATTAGTAATTAACGTTAAAAAGAGTTGAGAAAGTAATGATAATTCTTTATCTCGATGGGGTAATCTTTTAGGCACATAATTGATGTCAAGTTTGCTTTCATCAAGAAAAATTGAGGGTTTTTTTAATAATTCTTCGAAAAAATCAATAGTCATAAAAATTACCTTGATTTCTTAATATTAGATTTAAAAAAATATTTGTATATAATGAAATACAGAGTAAGAATTTATTATCATTATAAACTTTATTAAGAATTCATAAAAGAAACTGTTTTTAAAGAAGTTTTATATTCCTGAATTAAAGTAATCAAATAATGGATGATAAAACACTAAATTTGTCCCATTTTTTTATGTCGGATTTTTTAATCTAAATTCTGAATTATTCTATAAAATCCTATAATAATTAATCCTTATTTGATTTTATTCAAACTCTAAAACTTATCTCTTTAATTAATTTACTTTTTGACCTTTTTCTATTATAGATAATAATTGAAAAAAATATGATTGAAGATGCTGTTAATGATAATAACAGTAGTTCAGTTTTAAAATGATTATCTTGATTATTGATTC
>JBATUM010000289.1:0-43343 GCA_049671145.1 Promethearchaeia archaeon | reverse complement strand
AATTTCAATCAAGCCTCATGCGTTTTAAAAAATTTGAAATTAACGCGTGAATAGATTTTATAAAATTTAGTTTTAAAAAAATTAAAATTTAATATATTTTATTTTCCCTTGCGCTTTAGATAGAGATAAATAGCAACGACACAAGCCCATAATAATACTATATAGTAATTATACCATTGAAATTGCAATAATTCATACTTATTTGCTTTTGTTTCTTTACGTTTAATGTTTTGATTTATTGCATAGTTAATTTCTAAATTACCATTTATTGCTTCTAAAGTAGCGTTTAATATCGGAATATGAGTTAATATCTCGTTGCAATCTAGTCGGAATTCTTCTTGTAGTATATTATTAATTACCCAAGGATTTTTAAACACTCCACCATCCCATGGTTCTTCATTTTCATCAGTTTTTAATCCCGTTAATTTTGGTTTGATGTCATGAAGTAATTTATCGTAAGCTTCTTCGAAATTGTGACTTAATATCAGGTATTTTAACTCATTTAATTTATTGCACATTGTAGATTTACTATTTTTTTTCTGCCAATGATCATCTGGACTTTCTAGAATTTTTTCAATTAATTGATTGATTTCCCAAATAACAAATTCTTCCATTTCATCAAAAGTAATTTCAAATGTTCCTTCTATTGATGATAGTAATGAATCGTCTATTCTATCATCATCAGCATCATAAGCCATAATATTTACATGATGAGTCCCAAACTGCATAATCCAATTATTTGGTAAACTAAATTCAAAAAGAAATTCGGTTGGTGAAGGATTATAAGGTAAAATTAACTCATCGTCAACAAAAATGTAAATTTCACTAAGCCCTTGATCATCGCCAGAACTATCATCTAATCCAGTAAAAGCAATGTTTAATTCGAGAATGTCATCTATAATCATTAAATTAGATAATTCTGGATGCAGTATATCATCATCTATCACGTTGAAAGAACATAGTTGAGTGCTTGAAAGTCTATCAATATTAACATTATTATAGTCAAATCGATCATTATCGGCGTCCCAAACTATTATAGTAAAATTATACTCTCCAAGAAATATTGGATTTGGAATATTAGCAATATACAAATCATTATATAAGTAGGCAGGATATATTGAACCCATAAAATCAACTAGCACTTCTGAAATACCTGAAGCATCAATGGCATTAACTTCAATGTTTAACTCATAAGTGCTGTCAAATATTATTGAATCATAAATCACATCAATAATCGAAGGATTGATTATATCATCGTCTATCACGTTGAAATAACACAGTTGAGTGGTTGAAAGTTTATCAATATTAACATTGTTATTATCAAAACGATCGTTATCAGCATCCCAAACTATTACGGTAAAATTATATTCTCCAAGCAACACTGGATTTGGAATAGTAGTAATGTATAAGTCATTACATAAATCAGCTGTATATATTATCCCCATGAAATCAACTAACACTTCAGAAATACCCGACCTATCAGTAGTATTAATCTCAATAGTTAAATCAGAACTACTGTCATAAATTTCTGTTTCATACGTTATATCTATAATCGAAGGATTGATTATATCATCATCTATAATTCCTTTGCTTCTTGTTAAAGAAGTTGAAAGAGAATCGATAGCCAAGGTACGATCATTATCATTATCCCTTGCAAACATTGTGATTGTATAATTTCCTAAATAAGGAGGTAAATACCAAACACCAGTCTCACTTCCGGGTAGAAATATAGTATAATTTTCCATATTTTCGGTTGAATTGTAAGTAATTGATAGTATTATTTCACTAAGTCCAGAATCTTTATCAGTAATTTTCCATTCAAAATATCCTGGGCAAGAATCGTTGCTTCCTCCATAATATGCAACTCCGATTTCGGGATAGGTAGTATCGTCATCACCTATAACAATAGAATGAGATTTAGAACTTATCTGTGCTTTAAATATATTATTATTTTGAACTTCCAAGAATATTGTATGTTCACCAAGAGTATTTGGTACAGGATAATCTCCAAATTCATTTCCAGCAAATTGTCCATCAATCGTGACATTAATTGTATCATAATTAATATCACTTTCAAGATCATGGGCAATTACATTCCATATTCCTGGATTTCCATCAGTCTTGTCACCATCATGATAATCAATAGTTATAACGGGCGGAGTTGTGTCAGGCTCTAAGATAGCAAAAATCATTAAACCTGAAGTTTCTCCATAGATGATATCACTGATAGTATCCAGATTAGTAGTAATATCAACCCATCCAATATTTTCCACATAATTATAAAGCCTTATATCTTCTTCATCTCCATCAAATAGTAAAGCATTATAGGGGATGCTTATAAATATTGTACCTTGATAATTCGCAGATGTAGTAATATCATAGAATTGTTCAGTGTCTTGAAATCCTATAGGTAATGAGAGAGCTGTTCCCTTTAATTTATCAATCTTTGTCGTTCCTGAAGTTATAATTTGAGTGAATACAATCTCAATACCAGTTTTAGGATCAATAATTTTTACATTCATACCAGCAGGTGTGGGGATTTCATCTTTTAAAAATGAAAAATATCTAAGTTCAGATTCATATAAATATCCTTCTAAATCAGTTCCAAATACTTGTATTGAATGGGTTCCAGGGGTAGGTTGAGGAATTATAGTGTTTCCCGATATTGTTATATTATTCTGACCATCTAATGAATATTTTATATTCTGGAATATTATGTCAGAAGGAGCATTAAAGCTTAATAATAAACCATCTTTCTTATTATCTCCAATATTATAGTTAGGATCCCAGGAATACCCTATACCATCAACCCACATCTCTCTTGATCGAGGTTCAATAAAACCGAAAGAATCTATAATATTACCTATACTAGCTGCAGCCCAAAAGAAGTTATTTACACATATATAAACAATTCCATTCTGAAAATTAAATGATATGTGATTCCATCGATTTACTGCTAACGGCATAATCAATCTAGGGAAACTTTTATATTGCCACATATAGCTTCCATAACTATCTATATATAAATTTCCTCCTCCAAGAGTAATTATGTGATTTATAGGAGCAAGAAAATCAGTTAAGATATTATAGTCTGGATAATGCCATAGTTCAATCGTTCCGCTAGTTCTCGAGGGAAATGCATTGAAATAAAAAGCTGGACTTACAGTCCAGGGATCAGGGAGTACATTTTTTAAATGAAGCACATTAAAATGGCCTTTTTTAAATGGTATTATCTCTTCATGTCTAAATCCAACATTTATCCATGGAGATAAATCATTATTTTCAAATCCATAGGTTGACCTGTAATACCCATACATTAATGAAGTATAAAGTTTACTTTCAGGAGTTATTATATTTATAGATCGCGCCACCGTAAAATATATTACCTCAGATTGTATTATTTTTCCACAAGATCTTGTAGCATTGAATTTAATTGAATGTAATCCATTTTTAGGAAGGGGAATTACAGTTTCACCTGAAAAAGGTTCTTCTGCTTGATCATCAATAGAATACTTTAATTGGTCAATATTAGGAGCTTTTGATGAATAGCTGAGTAGTAAACCTTCTTTTTTATTATCTCCAATATTGTAATTATCATCCCAAGAAAATCCAATTGCATCATAATACGTATTAAAGGCATTTCTATTTTCACCTTGCATATGAATATAACCCATATTCATAACATCTTCAGTATAAAAGGATAATCCTATCCCTTTTACTCTTCCATCTATAGATAAATCCCAACTATCTAATTCAGTATTAAAATATATTCTAAAATGATGCCAAGTATTAACAGAAGGTCTAAGATTTAAATCATGGAAACCTGTTTTGTCCCAATACCATAAATCGCCACCATCCATTTTATTTTGATATAAAATAGTTCCCCATTTTAAATTCCAATCTAAGAAACTAAAAATCCAAGGACTAACACTAAGAGAATTTGTTCTCCAATAGAACTCTATAGTTCCAATAGTAATTGCATTTTCTATATAATGTGTCATCTGCCACATTCCGTATTGAGTGTTATGACAACTAAGAATATTTTTATGTCCGTCAAGTTCGTCAAGAACTGTGATTTGAGAACCTCCAGTTGAACTCTCAGAATCTATAAAATCAATATTCGTCCCAGAAGTCCCCGCCTTTTCATTCTCGAAGCCATAGGTTGCTAGATAATACCCACCCATAGGCTCATAATAAGTCGTATTTTCAGGAATTGAAATTTTTAGCGGATATTCCACAGAAAAGTATCTTGGTTTAGATATAAATAGATTATCACCATATTCCTTCCCGAAAACCTGAATCTTATGTGATCCGCTTTTTTCAGGCATTTGGATGATTTCCCTACCAGAGAACTCTATTTGTGGTTGGTTGTCCAAGGAATACGCAATCCATACAAGTTCCTCTTCAGTAATAATATTAAGCAGGATTCCCTCTTCTGAACTGTTAATTCCTGCTCCAAAATTATAATATGTGATATTTTTTGGCGAATCAATGTAAATTCCATCAGTTCTAAAATTATCTATATAGCTAAGATACATTTCATTTGTAATAGGATGCTTAGCTATTATTTCACGTGAAAACATATTAGACATAGGTTCGACGGGTTCTGAAATTCTGAATAAACATATTTTACTTTCACCTGGTATTAACATAAATACTTGCTGTTCGCCTTGAAATTCATCTGGGTAGAGCGATGTATCCACAAAATCAAATGGAACTCCTGAAAAACTAAATGCAATAAACTCGGGAACATTGCCATTATTTGTCAAATTTATAGGATTAAAGAGTTCTCCTGATGGCGTTGTTATTAAAGAATTCATGATTAGGATCTCATGTAGGATAAAATCTTCATCATCTTCCAAATTTCCAGTAAACCTTAATTGATTAAAAGAAACAGACTTATCAACAAAAATCTGTATAAACTGGTCTTCAAAATTCAAGTTTCCTCTAGGTATCGCCAAAAATTGTTTCGTTATTTGACCATTATATAATAAATCTAACATTATTTCGTCTGAAGTGTTTGTTTTGCACTTTATGTTGAAAATATTTCCAATATTTAAATGGGTGCTCTTAGTATAAATAGGAGAACTTTGATTTAATTTCAAATTAAGATTTTCCCTGAATATTATATTTGATTGACTATATTCTAAGTCTCTTGAAAGAGGAACTTGAAAAGGAATTTGATCAAAGAATATTAACTCTCCTGTTTCATTTAACCTTATCTCAGCTTTAAAATAGTAAGTTCCCGCAATTAATTCTTCAGGATTTGTAGCACTTAGATTAAAGTTTAGCCCATGATTCAAGTTTCTTCCAATTTCATAATCACTATCCCAAGAAAATCCAATCCCATCAAAATAACTATGAAGAAAGATATCCCCCCCAACATATTTCATTGCGATATAGATAAAATCAATAGATGTTATCGTCTCTGAAAACGATTTGCTACTCGCAAATTTAACACCGTTAACATAAGCATCCCAACTATTGGCAGATAATCCCATATATCCTCCGGATCCACATTCAAAGTCAATTCTTAAATGATACCATGTGTTTTCATAGACAGGTATTCCTGTATAAAACCATCCATTAGTATAATATGCTATTTGATTGTGTGAAAAAGCCATCATAACATTCGATCCTATACCTAAAATTGTCTTATGATTGGGATTATCAGTTCTCATCCACCATTCTATAGTTCCACGTTTTTGACTATCAAAAAATTTGTTTAATTTTATATCATATAAATATGAACTAAAAAGATGATTAAAAGCGATCACATTATCATGCCCGTCTAATTTTGGTATTGCAACTATTGAGTCCATAGTAAAATGAGGTTTTAATTGAATATCATCAAATCCATCTTTTAATAATGGTTCGATATCAAATGGATTAATATTGCGTCCTTTTTTATATCCTAATCCATCATGAGACCATGTATCCCAAGAATAACCTATCGCATCAAAATAGGCATGATAACCATAATTTGCAGTACTAGACCATATCCCTAGCTCATTTACAGTAGATAATGGATTATGGAAAGGAAATGGACCATATCTTATGCCATTAATATATATGTAGAAGCTATCTGCAAGGAGCCCCTCATATCCATCACTTCCACATTCAAAATCAATCCTTATGTGATACCATGTATTTGCTAACGCTCCAGATTTAATAATATGATAAGAACCGTCATAATAATGAAATTCATTTGAACGTATATATACACGTGGGCCATAGAGTGAATCGTATCCAAGACCTAGCGCAATCCCTTTTTGTGCATTGCTAACTCTCCACCATAATTCAATCGATCCTGAACTTTGAATTGGGAAAATATCACGTGTCATGTCTAGGAGGGCACTTCCGCTATAGTCATACAAATCCAGTACATTTTTATGCCCACCTAAATCTTCAATTATGTTACCCGAACAACCAAATTTTGGGTTAAAATTCCAACCATCTTTCATTAGAGATATTAAATTATATGGATTAGCATTCCAACCCAATTGATATCCTAATCCCTCATGTGACCAATCATCCCATGAATAACCAATAGCATCGAAATAGCTTGAATACCACCCTTCTTTTCCGTGAGTAAAAAAAGCAATTTTATCTAATCCAAGGACTCCCCCTCCTGAAAACGGTAGTTGATCAAACACAAGTGCTGATCCAGCAGAAACAAATACCCACTTAATTCCATTTATATATACGCTAAAAGAATCAGCTGGTAAACCATCAAATCCCCCCCAACCACACTCAAATGTAACTTTAAAATGATACCATTTGTCATTCTCAATAGTGGCCCCACTTAAAAAATATACCCAACCAACAGGCCCATCCCAACCTGGTCCTCCTACATAATAACAAAGGATAAAAAATGTATTAGATTGAATTACTAGATTAATCTGAAATTCTGAAAATGGTTCATCGTAAATAGTCATAAATGTTGTTTTGGCAGCGTCATCTGTTCTAAACCAGTATTCTATAGCTCCAGATGATTGACTCTGTTCAAAATTTTGAGTTATTTGAGCATATGTCTCATCCAGCCTATTATCACGATCATATAATCTTACAACTTTTTTATGTCCCCCTACAGATTCTTCAACCCTTACATAACTTCTACCAAATTTCCCAACAGTCCAATTATCCGGATATCCACCGATCTTATCATCTCTAAAATCATATGTTCCATAGTAGAGCCCTTCTTCCATTTCATAATTAAAATCATACGTGCCATAATAATAACCTTCTTTCATTTCATAATCAAAATTATGAGTCCCCTGATAACCAAGGAGGGATTGCTTAGGGAAGTAATTTGGAGTTATGGAAAATCCTTCAGGCGCAATTAAGTTGTAATCTACCAGAGGGTTATCCCAACCCTCTAAATTGAAATCAAAATTAGTATTTAACTCTCCTGTTGATGGGTCAATCTCTAAAACATTATCCTTTAAATTTGCATCTATATTTGTATTGATTGGAAGGTCTAGATGATAGGTAGGATCAAATTGCTTTATTTCTTGTATAATTTGATTTGCCTCCTTCCATTTGTATTGAATCATTGCGCTCCTAAGTTTTGCTTCTAGAGTTTCCTTTGATTTAAAATTAGATATTTCTCTAGTATCCGCAAAAAAATCCTCAATTGTGGTTTGTAATACAGGAGCACTAAAATCAATATCTATCATTTCTGGTCCATAAATATTTGCTGTCCTCCACCAAACCCAGAAAAATTCTTGAGCGCCTCCAATTTCAAGGACTATATATCCATATAGGTTTCCAGTGGATTCTGGTATATATGCTGTAAAAGTATGATCAAACTTTTGACCTGTACTATAACTATAACCATCTACCTCCCAAACAGGAATACCACCTTCCCAATGATCTTTCCATTTTCCAACAAAGCCAGTACCTGCACTTCTTTCCCAAGATCCTCCCACTTTAAATTTTGCTCGAACAAAAGTTCTTTGCAAATCGCCACCAGTATTTTTAAGTACCAATCTATATTTAATTGGATCACCTACTTCTAAGCCTCCATGTTTTTTTATGTTTTGAGTTGGTAAAATTAGCCCAGACTCCTCTTCAATAACTTCCATTTCTGGAGTTGCAACATCAGCATACCATTCCTCTATAAATGGCCATATAATTAAAAAAACCACCAAAACAACAAGTGATAGCCCATAAGATGCCCATGAAGAGGATAAACAAGCCCCCAATACAATGGGTAATATTACACCAAGACCTATATTTAAAATTAAAATTTCAATTATTTTTAAATATAGCATTCCCGGTACATCTTTATATATTTCTATTGCTTGTATGATATCAGTAACTGCGAGAACACCTTGTATAAAATATCCAAAATATTCCAAACATTTCCCTGCATAAGTTAATACTTTACTCATAGTTGAACTCAAGCCGATGTTAAAACTAGCTCCAAGTCCTTTTATTATAATGTATCCAGAATAAGCTACAGTTAATGCACCTAATATTGTTTTAGTCCATGCCTGAACAAGTTTAAGCATATGGATAAAACCTTTAACTCCTTCATTATCTTCGTCTAAAGTATATAATTTAATCAAACTTAATATACCATCAATAAAATTTACAAATCCTTTTACTGCATTCTTTTTTGCAGTATTCATAAGTTTTTGTGCTTCAAATAGTTCTTTTGCTTCAGATATTTGCCTTGTTAGATCAAAAGACATTATCATAGCATCCGTATTGTCAACACCTTCTATAGCCCATATTTTTATTAAGTCGTTATTAAATTCTGTTACATCTTTTATGTAATTATCAATATACATCATGTTTTTCCAATTACTAGGAAATGTTAAAACAGCTAAATCTTGAAGAAGAGATTTATAATATTTTTTCGTGATTTTTTCTAGCAATTTGTCAATTCTTTTAATAAAATTATCAGTAGCTTCTTTGAAAGATATTATTTGCTCTGATATCTTATCAGCAAAAGAAATAGGGTCTACACTAAATATCAATTTACTTGATTCAATTTCCCAAGGTCGAGTATCAATAATCTCTTTATATATATCTTTATTATAATCAAAATGTATTGGTTGGTTATCATCATCCGATTCAACTTGTTCAAGATATGTTTGATTAAGAAGAGATATTTTATCATGTAATTGGTCGGTTAATGAATGAGGAATTTGATTTAACGGGATATTACTTCCTAAGACTTGGGTAAGTTTCAACACGTTTGAGTTTTGGAATTCAAGTACTTGTAGGTGTATAGGATAACCTTCTAAATTAGTCCTTTGTTCATAGTTATGATAATTGCCTTCGGAATAATCATACCATATATTTGTATAACATACTTTTTGATCCCCACGAACTTCTTCACCTAAGGAAGAATAATCGTTGGTTGAGTTTAGATTGGATATAGAGTAATAACTACCATATGAAGTAAAATCTCTTGAGTTCAATATTTCTTCACTTGGATATGGAAATTTTTCTATCATGCTTATTTTGTGAAGAATGTCAGAATTTTTCTGGAATCCACCAATGTATATGACCTCGTTTTCTGTTAGGTCTGGATCATCAATATCGTAAAGCGGTTTTTTATTTCTTCCGATTTTATAATTTGCATCCCAAGAATAATCAACTGCATCCACATAAAAGCTTTTTTCCATCGAAAATTCATTATAAACAGCAAAGGAAATTTTTTTGAACCCCCCCCCGCTTGGAATAGAACTGAAAACAGGCGCCCACCACCTAAAAGTACCATCTAGAAAAATTGATAGACATTCATCAGGATAATTAAATTCAATTCTCATATGATGCCATTTATTACTCTCAATATAGCCTACTGTGATCCACATAGGAGGAATAAAAATGCCAGGCAATAGGTAAAATCCACGCTGATAGAATTGAACTTCACCATCATAACCACCTATCTTTATAAGCCCTGTAAGAGGGTTTAAATCGCTTAATAATATATAAGTGTAATTTTTTCTGCGATCAGAGGTTGCAAACCAAAATTCTATGTTACCATAATATTTTGAGTTATCGAAACTTTGCTCTGCCCGAGGAAATACAATTGAGCTTGATTTACATATATCGTTGATTGATAAAACTTTTGTATGTCCTTTAAATTCATCGATTATATCGAAATAAGCCCCATCTTGCCCTAAAAAGGTCCAACTAGATAAATCTTCATCTTCGAATCCATGTTTTGCCGGATAAACACCAATACCACGATCAATCATTAACTGTGCTCCAAGATTTAAGTAATCTGTCTCTCCTTGAAATTTTATATCATTTGAAATATCATAATCCAAAGTTTGTTTTAATTGAGGATTTTGAGTGATAGCCCAAAGAATTTGATTTTCTATCATTGAATCAGGAGATCCAATAATGTAACTTACTCTTCCGTATTCCCTATTCACCATTGATTCAAGAATCAAATCTTCATTAACTTCATAAAAATGAATAATATCATTATTTCCTGTTTTAGAATCATATTGAGTAACTAGCCATAAGAAATCAAAACGTATGTCAATTGCATTATCTTTTTTTGCAGGATGCCTTTTTGGATATTTAAGTTCATACTCAAAATTTTTCAGGCTCGGGCTTCCATATATAAGATTATATTCCGCAAATGGGTTTTTTGGGTGAGGTATTGCGTCGCTTACTCCTTTACAATCATATCCTTCAATTAGTGAATATTCTTGTATAAGATTTTTATCACCCTTCCAAAATTCTATAAGAGCATCTCTCATTGTAGATGTGTTTCCAAATACTCTCATTACCAGTAAAATATTCACATCTAAATAATTATGCCATTTTCGAGCTATGCCATTTGTAGAATAATCTACAACTGGTTTTTTAATAGTAAATTGTATTATTGAATCTTTGGATCCATCATGTGGAAGAACTATTTGATGTATATGATGTTTATTTAGTTTTAAAGACATTAGTGGAGATGAATCCATATCATCAGGTAACAAATCCTGATCAGTATCAGGATTATATGGATTAAGGCCATTAGCTAATTCTTCTTGATCTTTAAGCCCATCACCATCGCTATCTTTCAATTCAGCTTTATCTAAGACTAAAATTTTTTTAGCATTGATTATAAAAGAAATTTCAGTTGGTAATCTTGCATCAAATTTATATTCTATAAAATGATGACCGGGGGTGAATTTTCCAAATAAACGAACCTTTGGATTTGACATATAATTTGCCGAGATTAAAATATTTTTATAGGTTAAAAACTCATTATCAATAACAATATCAAAAATCTTTCCACTATACAAAGCAATTGATAAGAAATTTTGCCCTACATTATTTTTAGGTATATAGAAATGGAAAAATCCTGTATTATTTCCGACAGCCTCAGGAAGATAAGAAAACTCACTAGATTGTTCGTAGCATCCCCATATATTAGGAATAGTAGGATCTAATTTATCATAAAACAATTCTTTTTGGATCTCATCTACATCTTGAATTAAATCTTCATCCCAATCCAAATTAACAAGAATCTTATATTCTATAGACCCATTTCCCTTGATTTTTGCGGTGTGAACCTTTGGTTGCATATCTAAATCAAACTGTAAATAGGCACCATCTTCAATGAAATAACTATAGAAACTACTCTCAATTTCTGGATATTCTGTGGTATCGTAGATATCATTTATTATTTTGCCATCTAATTCAAGATATAACCAGTTATAAGAAAAATTTGGTTGCATGAGGATTGAAATTGGCCCTCCTGCGTAGAAAGAAAAAGTTGTTTCTTGTTCTAAATTAACAGTTATGTTATCTTGTGCAATAAAGAGGGGTTCTACACAAAGCCATTTAAAATAATCATCAGATATAGCTATTTGGTCAAATTCAATAGTATGTGAAGTAAATTCATCACCAAAGTCTTTAGGGAAAGCATTCAATCCATAGCTGACATTATATTCCTCGTCATCTAATTTAAAGCTAGTAAAATCAATTCCATTAACATCTGCTAAGATATAGCACTTACCTTTAGCATTAAAGTTGTAAATCGGATCATCTATCGAATTTATATTTAGAAAATCGTCAAAAAGAGGATTATAAGCATGCTTTAATTTTGATTTTCTTTCTTGCTCGAATTTCTTAAATGATTCATAAAAATATTCGTTAAAAAAGGGAGTATAACCAGAAAATAGAATAATTAAAATTAAAGCTATCGAAATAGTATATAATTTGTATTTTTTTTTAATATGTGGCATCAAATCCACCTTTATTTTTTTTAATTTTTGTATTTCGCAAGAATTTGTGTTATAAATTATGGGATTATAAAATGTTATTTAACACTTTTGTCATTTAAATCTTTAAAAAATAATCTGAAAATTTTTAAGCTAACGTCGTGGTTTAGATATTATGAGCTCTGTAAATTTGAAAATTAACGAGAAAGAGATCCCATTAAACGAATTAATGGAAAACATGTTAATAAACATAATTTTAGGCTATTTAAAATCAACCAAGAAGATTCCTGAAGAAATAAAACACATTAAAATCGAAATAGAATTATAATTTTTTTATTTTTCTTAATTTTTTATAAACACTCTTTTTTGAAATTGGACCTTTATTAAAATTATAAATTTATTTAAACAGCAAAAAATAATCTATTTTTAAAATCTTAAATTTAAATTATAAATCTTAATTGAGAAAAAATGTCTGAAACTAAGTCTGGGGGAAAATTCAACATTAAATTGACCTTTTTCATAGGTTTAGCCTTTTTTACCACTGAATTAGCATGGAGTTTATATAACGCGAGAGTGAGTAAGCTATTAGAATTTTATTTAGTCTTTCTAAGTCTTGTAGGAATATGGATGGCACTTGATAATTTAATTGGTGTTATCCTTCAACCCATCATGGGTTCGATTTCTGATAATACTCGTTCTAGGTTTGGAAGAAGAATGCCTTACATCATAATTGGAATACCTGCGGGTGCGATTTTTTTTGCTTTAATCCCAACACAACAAAACCTAACTCAATTATTAATTTGGATGTTTTTTTTTGGTATTGCTATGGGATTTTATAGAGCACAAGCCGTTTCACTAATGCCAGATTTTATTGAACCCGTAAATAGGAGTAAAGGTAATGCTATTATTAATATGATGGGAGGACTTGGAGGAGTAATTGGATATGGATTAAGTTTAGTAGCAGGATTAATAACATTACAGGGTGCTTTTATTGTAGCTTCAGTTTTAATGGTAGTGTCTTTATTTATATTAATATGGAAAGTAGATGAGAAAGAATCTTATGGTTATAAAGCATTGCTCGAGAGAGAAGAGTTAGAAGGCAAAAAGATCAAAGAAGGAAAGAAGAAACCAAGTATAATTACAAGTTTTAAGGATATTTTAAAAGAGGAAGATAAAAGTACTATAATAATGGGATTGGCAATTTTCTTTTGGTTTATCGCCTTTCAAGGATTAGCTGCACTTCTTACTATATATGGCACAAATGTTTTATTACAAAATGAAAACTTTTCGGGCTTTTTAGCTTTTTTTGTAGCATTACCTATCATAATATTTGCGTATCCATTCGCGATTGTAGCTGGAAAAATTGGCAGGAGAAATGCGATAAAAATAGGATTAACAATTATGATAGCATGTTTAATTTTAATATTCTTTATTGGATGGATGATGAGAGCAGAAGGTTTAATTTTCATAATTATACTTTTAGTTATTGGGGGAATAGGTTGGTCTTTTGTAAATGTTAATTCAATTGTTATCATTTGGGAATTAGCCCCTACAGATGAAAAAATAGGCACATATACGGGTATTTATTACTTTTTTAGTTTTTTAGCAGCCATTACAGGCCCTTATGTATTGGGAGGTCTTACTGACCTCTTCAATAATCCATTAATTAGCCCACCTTATACTCTAGTATTAAATGCTGCCATCTTTCTCATAGTTGCATTAATCCTAATGTTTTTCGTTAAAAGAGGAGAAGTTAAACTTACAGAAGAGGAAAAAATAGCAAGACAAAAAGCTATAGCAGAATTATAACTTTATTTTTTTTTTTATTCTTAAAAAATGATTGAAGAGTTAAAAAAAAACATCTAATTTTTAATCAAGAAAGCGAAAAGATACACTTTATACATTAATCTTCATGGTTCCTCATTCGTGTAATAGTGTCTGTGAAAAAACCAAAATCTCCTGAACCTTTAAGTTTTTCAAAATATTCTTTTATTTGTTGATATAAGATTTTTTTGAATGAATCAAACATATATACATCCACACACTCATTAATTTCATTCTTATAAAGAGAATAGAACATATCTAATGATTTTTCGGCTTCTTCTCGCATATTATGTTTCATAAATTCCTTATCCATTATTGCAATTAAAATAAGGTTATGCTTGCTCACAATAATCATCTGTATATCCAAGCCTTTGATAGTAATCTCTTGGATTTTTCCCATATTCTCCTCTCCGAATAGAGAAAGTGCTCCAACAAAAGAAGAGAGTAAAATTGGATTAATTTCTGAATCTAAAATTAAATCTAATAAATATACTCCAGTTTCTTTACAAATAACAATTCCTTTTAATAATTTCGAAACTTCAGTTTCAATATCTAAACTAATTTTAAAACCCCTTAACTTGTAATTAGATGATTTCTAAAAATGCAATAACATAATAATATTAATCCTTTTAAACTGTTTTCATATTTAGCAATATTTATAATATTAGAATATATAGCGCGAAAATTTTATAAATTGCAAAGTATCCAAAATTTCGTTATAAACAGGATAGTGTTAAATTGAAAAATAAAAATGGGATATATAAAAAAAAGAGTTTACTCTAAAATTTCCCTAATTTTTTTAACAACTGATTTAAACGCTTTAGTACTTTCACTATCTGGGTTTTTTAAAACAAATGGTAACCCTTGGTCTCCTTGTTGACTAATTTCAGTTTCAAATGGTATCTTTCCTAAAAGAGTAATCCCAAAATCTATAGAAGCTTTTTCACCCCCCCCTGGGGGATAAAGATCGATATAATTATTACAATGAGGACATTTAAAACCAGACATGTTCTCAATAATTCCCAGAACTTTTCTCTGCATTGTTTGTGCCATCGATATTGACTTTCTTGCATCCATGAGAGCAACCTCTTGAGGTGTGGATATAACTACAACATGTTCATCAGGTATCAATTGTAATATATCCAAGGTCTCATCAGAGGTACCTGGTGGTAAATCACAAATTAAATAATCAAGTTCACCCCACACAGCATCACCAAGAAATTGACGTACGGCGCCCATCTTCATCGGCCCTCTCCAAATAACAGGTGTATCACTGTCTTGAGTTAAAAATGCCATACTCATCACTTTTATATTTAAGGGGCCATTTACAGGATAGAACTTTTTAGCCTCAGGATCAACCCGTGGCCTGATTTCAGGGTTAATTCCAAGCATCTTATTTACATTAGGTCCAGTAATATCCACATCTAATAATCCTACTCTCAATCCTATGCTTGCTAAACTCATAGCAAGATTTACAGCCACAGTTGTCTTGCCAACACCACCCTTTCCCGAAATAATCACTATTTTATGCTTGATTTTTTCCATATTTTTTTTTATATTTTCCATACGTTCATCCAAAATTTCTTGCTGGGACTCTTGGATAGTTTCTTTCAAATCAATATCAGGAATTTCGTTTTCTCCCATAATTTATACTCATCTAATTTTAGATTTTTAACTTCTTTCTTTTCTTAATTTATTATTATAATAATAAAGCATTCATTAAAGTCCTTTAATTTATTCTTAATATTTTGAAAACTCTAACAAGATTTTAATTATATTTTCACTAGTATCAAATGAAAAATATTATAAAAAATTTTTGAATAATTATTCTTAATTATTTATGATTCTTTATCCAAAAAACTGAAAAACCAATAGAAATGCGATTATTGTGGTAAAGAAGAATAAAAATATGATGCCACAAATAATATAGATTATTCTTTTATACACTTGAAAATCGAGTATTTTTTTGATATTTCTTTTATTACTTTTTTTGAATGCATTAATTAATTGACCAGAGTGATAAATTATTACTCCAATAATTAATGAAATTGGGAGAACAAATTGATTTGGAAATCCAATCATGCCATAGATATTTCCTGAATTAAAGTCCATGATAAGTATCGAGCAGCTCATTAGACCCGAAACAATAAGCCTTCCATCTTCCAATAAATCAGCTTCATAAGGATTGGAGAAAAAGGGCGACCTTATTTCTCGAACTATACTCATTGAATTCATGTCATAAACTAATAAGCGATTATTGCCAGAATCTGTAATTAATCTTTTATTATCCCCTATATCATCACAATCTCTTACCCATCTGAATTTTCCATGCGGAGCAAGGTTTTTTAATTCCCACACAACTTCTTTAGTAGTAGTATTAATTTCAATAATTCTTTCATTTCCAGAATCACATATTACAGTATTACCATTTTCATAACGATCTGGATTATGTTGATGATTTAGAAGTGAAAAATTACCAGGTTCTCCATACCACCAAATGACTTCCTTTGTCTCACTATAATTAACTTCTAAGACTAAATCGAAATTTCTTAATGATATGAGGATTGAATTATAATTCCGTCCAAATTGAGAACCATTAATAAAATCAATATCATTTAAATGAGTCCAATACATTCCAAAAATACTAAATTCAGGTGTATAATCAATTTCATCCCATCCCTGTTCATAAGCAAATGAAGTCCAATTAATATCCAAGGGATTTCTTGCATCCCAGGACCATACAATGGAAGATGAGTTATCTATGTCTACCTCTATTACTCTATCATACGTAATATCCGCTATTAAGATATTTCCATTGGGTAGCATATCACAGTCGTGAATAAAATCACCATTTAAATTTGACTGCCATTTTATATTTCCAGAAGAGTCAATAATTCGCGCTGGACCAGATATATCAGAAACTAAATAATATCCCGCATATTTTCCTTTCGAAACATAATCTATATCCATTGGACTTCTGAATGGCATAAAATATGGGAGCACAATATAGGAAATTATTGAGATCAGAGAATATATAACAACTATAACCACCATTATGAGTTTTGCTCTGTTTTTCATTTAAATCCTAAACCACTATTAGTTAAAATCCAATATAAAAGGATAAACTAGCACTAATTAAAAAAATTGTGAGGAAGATACCAGAATATTTTAATGTCAATTGCAAATTACTGAATTTGATTTGTTTATTTTTTGTAAAATAAGTTTTGGAAAAGCTTATTATTAAGTAGAATAAAATATGGAATATAAATAAATATCCAAAAATTATCGTCACAATTATTAAGCCCCGTAGTAAACCTTCCATATAAAACAGAACCTTGTCATATAGGATTCTTTGTATAATATAGTGCAAAATACCCCCAATAATCCCAAATGAGATTTTTAACCAAAAAATGAAAATCTCTAATTGAATTGCATCATCCAGCTTATCTTCTTCCTTATTAACAACCATATGAAATCTGTTAAATATAATTAATACTTTGAGAATATTTCATGCATAATATCATCAACAGGACTAAAAATATCTAAATCTCCATCCTAGTCTTTTAATATAGTTTTATAAATGCTCTCTATCTTTAAAACTAATTCTTTTAAATTAAAATCAAAACTTTTCAATTCTTCTTTAGAATTGTAATCTAATTTATATTTTTATTAAACTAAAAATAGTATTAACAAACAACTCAGATTTTATTCTATATTATTAAGAATAAGTTTTTAAGCTAGAAAATGTTTTTTATATATAAGTAATTTTGAATAATCATTCAAATTAAAATTAAGGATGAAAATAAAATGAATAGAATAATAGCGATTCCTTCCAATGGACCTGATATAACAAATCATATCTCTGAGCATTTTGGTCATTGTGAATATTTCGTTGGCATTGAAATCGATAATTTTGGTAGTTTTAAAAAAGTCTTTTCTTTACAAAATCATGGACATTCAGGATGTATGGAGCCAGTTGTTAACATGATAAAAAGAAATGTCAAAGATATGATTGTTAGTGGTATAGGTGGTAGACCTTATATGGGATTTATTCAATATAATATAAGACTCCATAAAGGAATTAATGGGACTTTGAAAGAAAATATTGAAAATTTAATACAAGGAAAATTAAGCCCTTTAACAGGACCAATGTGTAGAGGTCATTAATATAATTATAGTCTAAATTTAAATTTTGAGGTGATAAATATATGAAAATCGCAATAAGTACTGAATCTAATCAAGTTAGTGCCCATTTTGGGAGAGCTCCAACATTTACATTTATTACTATTGAGAATGATACATTAGTAAAGAGAGAGGAATTTTCTAATCCCGGACATACTGTTGGGAGCATTCCTGAATTTGTGAACAAACATGGAGCAGAGTATATGATTGCTGGAGGAATGGGACACAGAGCTATGGCTTTTTTCGAACAATATGGAATCAACGTTATAGTTGGAGTCCAAGGAACAATAGATAATGTAATTGAAAGGATTTTAGAGGGTCAAATTAAAACTATGGGTGGTGAGAGCCTCTGCGCTCCCGGAGGAGGAAAAGGCTATGGTGTTGAAAAGATTCACACCGAAGCTGATAACAACCATGAACATCATCATCATTAAATCTGAATTTTTAGTATAAAATTATTTCAAATAAAAGTTAATTAAAAAAAATGAGGTTTGTATAAAGAATGGTTATAATTGCTGTACCTTCAAATGGAAATGGTGGATTGAATGAGCAAATAAATCCCCGATTTGGGCGATGTCCAAGTTTTACTTTCGTAACAGTTGAGAATAATGAAATTAAAGAAGTAAAAGCAGTACCTAATCATGCAGCAGATGCTATGGGAGGTGCTGGTATTCAAGCAGCTCAGATTGTGGGTAATAATAGCGCTAATGAAGTAATTGTTGGTTCTTTAGGTCCCAATGCAGCTCAATCACTGAGTTCTTTGAATTTAAAGATATATCAAGCCCCAAATCAACCAATTTCAGTAAAAGAGGTTATAAATTTATATCTAGAGAATAAATTACAATTGATTACTTCTGCAAATGTTTCATCTCACTATGGAATGGGTAGAGGTGGAGGTATGGGCGGTGGTCGTGGTATGGGTGGTGGTCGTGGTATGGGACGTCAAAATAGAAGTCCATTTTAGATAATATTAGTTACAGTTTAAATAATTTGGATCATCATGGCAAAAATCATTTGTATTACTGGTGGGAAAGGAGGTACTGGAAAGACATTAATAGCTGTAAATTTGGCAACATTATTCAAAAATCATGGATTTAATGTATTATTAGTTGATGGAGATGTTGAAAACCCTAATACATATCTATTAATGAATGGAAAGCTTGAGAATTCTAGCGAAGTATCTTTTTTTGAACCTAAAATTGATGAACATAAATGTACCAAATGCGGGTTATGCGCAGAAAATTGTATATCTCACGCTCTACTGTATATTAAAGATGCTATTCCAATTCCCATATTGAATGTTTGCTCTGGATGTAAATTATGCTATAAAATCTGCCCAACAGAGGCCATAATAGCGGATTCAAGAGTAATCGGTTTGATTTATAGTACGAAAGTAAATAATATCGATTTGCTAATCGGTGAATTAAAACCTTCAGAAGCTAGATCGGCTGTTATCGTGAAAGCTTTAATGGAGAAAATAGATATAATTTTAAATGATAAACATGAAAAGTATGATGTTATCATTTTTGATACAGCTCCAGGAGCACATTGTGATGTTGAAGAGTTGATTCAAAGAGCTGATTATGTAATACCAGTTACGGAACCAACGAGATTTGGGAGATTAGATTTATTAAGAATAATTGAATTAATTGATCTTCTAAACAAAGAATACAGAGTTATTGTAAATAGATCATCTCTATTGGGTTTTAGAGATCAATTTTTAAATGAACTTAATGATAACGATATTCAAGTATTAGGTGATATTCCATTAGATGAAGATATAGTGAAATCATACTGCATTGGAGTTCCACTAATGGATAATCATAGTCGTTTCGATACACAGGGAAAAGGATATAAGTCTTTTCAAATAATTTATGAAAATTTAGCTAAATGGAGCGGCATAAAAACATGAAAAGAAAGATTGTTGCAGTTATTTCAGGAAAAGGAGGTGTTGGAAAGACATCATTAACCGCATCTTTAAGCACTCTTGGTAGTAATGATTCTAATATTAATCCTATAGTGCTTGATTGTGATGTTGATGCTCCAAATTTAGCATTGATTTTAACTCCGAAACGTAAGGAACAAATTCATTCGGAAGATGTTTTCGCAACATTAAAAGCAAATTTAATAGAAGAAAGATGCATCCAATGTAAAGAGTGTATTGATAATCATTTTTGTGAATTTAATGCATTAAGATGGTTAGAAGATAATCAAATACCGGAAATAGATTATTTAGCATGTGAAGGATGCGGTGCATGTAAAGTATTATGTCCTGAACATGCTTTTGAAATTAAAAGTGTTAAAAGTGGTGAGATAATATCTTATGAAACAATATTCCGATTCCCTTTAATTTATGGCAAAACTAGGTTAGGAAGTACCACTTCTGGAAAATTAGTAGCTGACGTAAAACAATTTGCCCAAAATTTAAGGGAATTTCAAGCATCAAATATAATTTTAATTGATGGACCTCCTGGAATTGGATGTCCCGTAATATCTGCTATTTCAGGAGTAGATTATGTTATTACTATTACAGAACCCACTCCTTCAGCTTTACATGATTTAATAAGAACAATAGAATTAGTAGAACAATTTAATATTGATTTTGGAATAGTAATAAATAAAGCAGACTTAGAAAGCCCCTTTCAAGAAAAATTTAAGCACCTCATTGAAGAAACTGGTTATAATATCCTAGGAAAAATTAAATTTGATTTATCTATACCCGAAGCAATGTCATATGCAAAACCTGTTGTTAATTATGCCCCAAATTCCTCTGCTAGTATAAGCATTATGGAAATTTACGATAGACTTAAAAATATATTATGGAATCATCAGTAAATTTATTTACCTTTTCTATTTTTTATAATAAGACTTTATTTCTTAAAATTTATAATCAATAATCTAAAGAAATTAATAAAGTAGGGAATATTTATACTCACGAGAGAGATTTAATAAATTCTACTTAAATAGGTGAAATATCATCCCTGTTCAAAATTTCATGGAATTATACAAATATTTGCCAAAAACAAATTGTAAACTATGCGGAAAGACTTGTATGGCTTTTGCTTTAGATCTTCTAAAAGGCAAAGTAAAAGCTGATGATTGCCCTCCACTTTTAGAACCAAAGTATAAAAAACAGTATGAAACCTTAAAAGAATTGCTTGGTTCTGAAGAAGGTGTAGAAAAAGAATTAAGAATAAATGTTGATACTGAACTCTGTGATGGATGTGGAATTTGTGTAACTATTTGTCCAGTAAATGCAAGATATTGTCCACCCTCTCTAAGCGGAAAAGCTCCCGACTACCCCCCTGAAAAACATCAATTATTTCAAGTTAAAGGTGGAAAATGTGAATTACTTGAACTTAAATATTGTCGGAGAATTGATGCAGAGGGTAGAGAAAGAGAATGCCGAGTTTGTGAAACTTATTGTCCTCGTGAGGCAGTAAAAATAGAATATGTATGATTTGTACTAATATTAATATACATTTAGTGATCATTTATGAAAAGATCCGTCTGTTCTGGTTGTTCTTTGTTATGTGATGATATCATGGTCAAAAGTGACGGCATTTACATTGATGAGGTATTTGGTGCTTGCCTTAAAGGAAAAGAAAAGTTTGACCAAGTTACCTCTCAACATAGGATTTTAAGTCCCATGATACGCAAGGATGAAAAGCTTCTAAAAGCATCTTGGGATGATGCTTTACAAAAAGTGGTTGACCTTATAAAAAAATCAAAAAAGCCACTATTATATGGACTTTCTAATTCAAGTTGTGAAGCTCAATTAAAAGGAATTGAGTTAGCAAAATTAATTAATGGATTTATTGATTCTAATGCTTCAGTCTGTCAAGGAAAAGTATTAGATAATGCTATTAATTCGGGAATTACTCTTACAACAATTACAGAAATCATAAATAAAGCGGATTTAATTCTACTATGGGGTTCAAATGCCGCTGAATCAATCCCTCGACTCTTAAATAAGGTACTTTTTTCTAGGGGTAAATTTCGGATGACAGGACGAGAAATTAAAACTCTTATAATAATCGATCCTGTTAAAACTGCATCTTTTAATACTATGGGAGTAAGAGATGTTGCATTAAGGATAACACCAGGAAAAGATTTAGAATTAATTAAAGTGTTGAAAGAAGAATGTTGTGCTGCAGATAGTATTCCTTCTGAAGGAGTTGCTGGCCTTGATAAAGATGATATGAAAAGATTATTGCAACATCTAAGCGGAGCTGAATATGGTGTGATTTTTGTAGGGCAAGGTTTATTAACACCCCAGAAAAACTCCAATTTAATTAATGAATTACTAGAGTTAGTACAAATGATTAATCTAAAACAAAAGAGGGGAAGAATAACTCTTGCTATGATGGGCGGACATTTCAATATGAATGGATTTGACCATGTAGCTTTATCTATATATGGAAAAAGGGGAAATTTACACTTTAAAGATAATCAGATTTTTGAAACAGATGACAGTATAATTTCAAAAATAGAAAAGGAAGATTTTGATTGTTCTATATTTATTGGAACTGATCCTATTTCACATTTTCCTATAAGTTTAAGCTCGAAACTAGCTAAAAAACCAATTATTTTAATAGATAATCGTTGTTCTGCTACATTACAGCTAGCAAGCATAGTATTGCCTACAGCTATAACTGGAATTGAATGCAGTGGCTTAGCCTATAGATTAGATCATATCCCAATTGAATTAAAGAAAATTATAAATCCTCCAAGTAAGATTCCTACAGATGAGGAGATTCTAAACCAAATTATTCAAAAACTTAAGAGTGATGGAGGTAATTAAAACGGATTTCATTCTTAATACTGTAAGGCGTATGGAAAATGATCAATCAAAAGAATTTTCTTTCGGCGATAAAAAATCCTTAGTAGAAAAATTAGCTATAGCTTTTATTAATCCTAAAGACTTCGATAAATTAAATCTAAGTAGCAAGCCAAATTTAAAAATTTCAAGCAATTTTGGAATAATAATTGTTAAAGGAATAGCGGATGAAGATGTACCTGAAGGAACTGTTCTTATGCCAATATCTATCTGGTCAAATCAAATAACGGGAGTAGAAAATTCAGAGCTTAGATACAAAAACATGAGGGTGGATGTCGATATTACTGAAGAAAAAATTAATGATCTTAATTCACTCATTAACAAAATAAAGGAGGCATAATTAAATGAGTAAATTAATTGTTAAAAACGGAATTGTGTTTGATCCCATTAATAAAATTGAAGGCGAAATTAAGGATATTCTTATTGAAAACGGTAAAATTGTAGAAAGGTTCTCGAATCAAAGCGATATTAAAGAAATAAATGCTAAAAATAAAACAGTTATTCCTTCAGCTATTGATATTCATTCTCATATAGCATCTCAACAAATCAATTGGGTACGATTACTTGGTAGTAAACATAAATCTTTTCAAGAATATTGGAATAACCTAAGTTTAGAGTATTTTGCCAAAGCATATATATCAAATGGTTATACCTTTATTCTCGAGGCTAATGTATATCCCTCCTTATCAAAACAAACAATGTTCAATTTCACACAGCTACCGGTGTTAGATAAGGCTATGTTATTGAATGTTAGTAATATCTGGGCTTTAGAATTAGAATACCAGCGAGAAATGGTGAATGAAGCTTCAACTTTTCTTTCAGATTTGTTGTTGAAAACAAAGGGATTTGGTTTCAAAGTCTATAATCCTTTTGAAGCTGAAAATTGGAATTTTCAAAAATTAAGAAATGATCTAACAAATAAAGGTAGATTGTTTAACTTTTCTCCTATCGATGTTTATGAAAAAATGACAAAATATAATGAGGCATTAGGCTTACCTCATTCAGTTCACGTCCATGTAGAAGGTTATGAACAAAGTTATGCGGAAGAAAATTTAAAGCTGATCTTACATAAAATAAAATCTCTAAATTTAATATCAAGTAAAAGTAATTTGAATATAAACCGTTCACAAATATTTCATCTTGCTCATGCATCTTCATATAATATTGACGGTGATAATTCAGGTTTAATCAAATTTTATAATGACAATCAAGAATTTGATCTAGATCTTGGATTCATGGGATTTGATCCTATTAATCCTTTAATTACAAGCGATAGAAGATTAATCAACTCCTTAATTGCAGCTGAAAGTCCTTTTAAAGTAATTACTACTGCAGTTGAGTCAGAAGGAGACACATTTTCTACATTAAGGATATTTAATAAACAAAATGAAACAGATTGTATTTTATGGGCAAACTCTCTAGATTTAGCGCTTAATATTAAAAATATGTGGCAAATGCAATTATCAATTAATTTCCCTAATTATTCTCATATTAACAAAATACCTGAAATCGCAACTTTGCTCTTAAGTTCAAATGCTAGAAAGAAGTTTTTAGAAAATTTGAATAAAGAATTTGTAAGAAATAATAAACTAATCAATAACAATAAAGAACTTACCTTTTATGATTTCATAATATTAACTCGTTCAAGTCCAGCTAAGTCATTGGGTATAGGTACAGTTAAAGGAAATTTAGGAAAAAATGCAGATGGAGATTTAAATATACTAAATATTAATATCGATGAAATAGACACTTCAAAAGACATTGAAAAGATAAAGAATTCTTTAAAAAGCATTGAATATGTAATTAAAGAGGGTAAAATCATTAAGAAGGATGACTCAATTGATATCACTCCAAACGGGAAGATATTTTGGAGTTCAGGCACATTTGAATATGAAGATAAAAAGTTAATAATGAATCGAAAGAAAGATTTTTACCAGAAATATTACTCGCTTTTTTATGATTCTCTTAACACTTCAATAGGTAATGAATTTTTAAGGGAATTTAATTAATATATTAATTTTCTTTAAAATTCCTTTTTAGAAAAAACTCATCAAAATATCAAAGATTTAATTACTTATGTCCTATATATTCATTATTCATATTTTTAAATGAACTTTAAAATTAAATAATCAGTGTGAAGAAAATGAATAAAAAGAATCCAGAAAAAGTTTGTCCTTCTTGTAATCAGGTTAATTCAATCTCAAATCAATTTTGTATTGAATGTGGATTTAAATTCACTGATGTAGAATCTGGAAAATTTGAAATAATCGAACATTACAAAAGATCTCTAATCGGTAGTATTGTTTGTATAGCCATTTTTGTTGCATTTATGATATTAGTAACAATTGCCGTTCCTTTTGAATATGGTGCATATGGTCTTATTGCAATTCCAATTATTTGGCCATTAACGATTGGTTTCCTATTTTGGGCAAGACACTATTTACGAGGGTTGTCTAAACTTAGAAGATTTACAATTACTGATAAATATATCGAGATTAATGTACCTCATAAACCTCATTTTCGAATTAATTGGTCTGATTTTAATTCCATTGAAATAACAAAGAGAGAGTCAATGACAACATTACCAACTCCAGACGGGCTAATATTAGGTCCTCGATTTGTCTATTTCAAGTTGATTTTTAAAGGATCAAATTATGAGCAAAGCTATGAATTTGAATCAGGTAAAGACTTCAAAAGGAAATCGCGAAAAAAAATCTTAATTGTTTTAGAACAATACGCTAAGGAAAAGGGTAAGGGATTTACAGGATGGAGATGGAGAGATAAAAGAAGGGCAAAAAAAGCAGCACAAGCTTAATTAATTAATAACAAATATTTTTTTTTCGCCAGAAAAAGAAATGGCGATACTGTATCTATTGCAAATATTGTACATTCAATGGTGGTTGATTTAAATTACAAAAAATAAGACAAAAATGGGAAAAAAAAAGAAAAAGGTTTCAAAAACGGAGAAATATAAAGAAAAAGAATTAAAAAAAGAAAATGAAGACTTTCGCGGAATCAAGTTACCCGCTTATGAAATTGAAACTATTGAAATTATGGAAGCTTTAATTGGAAGAAAACTCAATGTGGTTGATTTCATCGAGGCGGGTATGATTGGAATTATGGTAGAAAAGAGTCATGTAACTGGAATTGGATTGGCAGGAATGGGCTTAAAGACACTCCATGAATCTCTCTTTAACCTTAAAAATCTTTATTTATTAGATTTACAAAGAAATTATATAACGGCACTAACAGAGTTGATTGGTAATTTAAACCTGGTTAAAGAATGTTTTTTAGACAGTAATCAATTAAAAACGCTCCCAAAGGCGATTGGTGATATGAAATCGCTCAAACTTTTAGGTTTAGAAGCAAATAAATTATCTACTCTTCCTGATGAAATTGGTAATTTAAAAGAGATTGAAATATTGATATTACAAGAAAATGAATTGATTTCTTTACCTAAATCGACTGGTGATTTACCTTTACTTAGAATGCTGGGTTTACGATACAATAAATTGTCAACTCTCCCCGAGGAAATAGGTAATTTAGAATCACTTCAGGGACTTGATTTGCGTGATAACCAATTGACCCATCTTCCTGAGTCTCTAGGAAAGCTTAATAACCTTACTCACCTTCATGTAGAAAATAATAAGTTAACTAATCTACCAGAATCAATCGTAAATTTAACATCACTTAAACAATTAAATTTAAGAAAAAATAAATTTACAGCTCTGCCAGAACCGTTAAAGAAATGGATATTAGACTTGAAAAAAAAGGGTTGCGAAGTTTTTATTGAGAAAGATCTACTAGAAAAAAAAGAGGAAATAAAAAAGAAAGCTAAATTAAAGAGCATTGAGCAAATCAAAAGCATGAAGAATCCAATTCAATACATAAAGAACTATATTGAGGATATTCCACTTGAAAAACAAGCTGAAGAATTATATAAGATTGGAAAAAGTATTGCAAATGTTAAAATTACCACTAAAAATTTTGCACCAGTTGTTATAGAATCTGATAAATCTAATGTTATATTAGGGTCTCAGATTATGGAATTAGCTATCAACTTACCAAATTGCCCTGAAAAATTATTTAATCAATTGGGAGTTATCTATACATTCAAGCATAAACACGATAAGGCTTTAAAAGTGTTTGAAAAAGCAATCGAACAAGGATTTTCACACCCAATGTTCTTTACAGGTATTTTTAATGTCGCATTTCCATTAGGTCTACAAGATATTATAGAAAAATACCTCGATTTATCCTTAAAAAATGAAGAAATTCTGAATAATCCATATTCACTTTCTAATGTGATTTATGCGCTAAATAGAAAAGAAACAAAAGAAGCGAGTGAAAAAGCTCTGGAATTAGTAAGCAATTACTGGAGTAAAGAGGAAAGGAAGATGATACCTTCCCTTTGGGTAAATATGACAGATGCTTACATAGTTGCTGACGAAATGAATAAAACTTTCGAAGAAATCGTTAATGAAGTATTAGAAAAATTAGATGAAATGCATCCGGTTATTTATGAAAATCTTGCATGGTTTTATTTGAAAAAGGGTCAAATCAAAGAAGTGATTTACTATCTAAAAGAAGCTAAAAGAAAGGGACATCCTGGATTTAGAGGGCTTAAAAATTCAAAATATTTCAAGAAATTAAGAGATAATCCCGATTTTCTTAGCCTTTTTAATTAGATCAGTGAAAAAATAAGTATCAAGAAAGAGCATTTTTTAGAATATATCTTAAAAGTTAACATTTTTGTCAATATTTAAATATAATATCTTCTTACTCTTTTTCGCAATTCCATTAAAAAGAAATCCTATAACTATTTAAAAAAGAGGTAAGAAGAAGAAATGGCAGAAATGTCAAAAGCAGCAAAGATAATGTTTTTAGTAAATGCAATCGTTTCCTTTATTTTTACTGTGTTTTTTTTGGTAATTCCAGAAATTTATGCTAGCTGGATGATTCCTCCTCAGTTTTGCTCTATCACAATCCGCCAAGTGGGGGGATCTCTATTAGTTCTTGGAGTTTTTTCCGTGGTAGGATTAATAAGAAAAGAATTTGAGCAGGTTAGAATAGTGTGGGAATTAGGGATTCTCTGGCTTATTGTTATCCTTTGTATTGATATATGGGCTATGGTTGCAGTTGCTGGATCATTTGATTTTACTGTGATAATTGAGGCTGTATTAATTGCTGCCAATATCGTTTTTTACATTCGAGAAATAAGATAGAAATTAAGTATTTATTCAAATTTTTTTATTTTTTTTTTATATCCAATCTTGTCCTTAACCAAAGTCAAATTTAAAATCCAAAATTATAGAATTAAAAATTAATTTTTGAAAATAATATTGAAAAAATGAAATTTAAGAAATATAATCATACTAAAAAATTACAATGATTAAGGAAGCCCGAATTAAACAAAATCTTAAAAAATTTAGTTTTCCTCGTTTATCTGGAACGCTATCTGAAGTTAAAGCTTTTAATGAATTAAAACAAGAAGTTGAAAATTTAAATTTGGATTTTGAAGTTCAGCGTTTTTCTTTTAGTTCGTTTTATTCAAGGATATATCCTAAAATAGCATTTTCGTCTGGTTCATTAATACTTTTAATACTCTATTTGAAATTTTATCTGGTAATCTCTTTGAGTTTAATTTTGATTTTATTGAGTATTCTAATTACTTCTTTTATAATAACGAGAAGGCCTGAAAAAATCCGATTTATTGCACAACTTAACTCACAAAATCTTTTAGTAAGGCTTAAATCTAAATCAGACAAACGGCAGAACAATAACAGAAATGTATTATTTATGAGCCATTTGGATTCTAAAGGACAAAGATTCAAGATTATAATCCGGACAAGAATTATTAAATTATGGATCGGCTCCGCAATTATTCTGGCTATTATTCTACCTCTTAAAATATTGATATTTGTAGGTTTTGAAATAATTTATTATATCATCGGGCTGTTTCCTTTAATATTGAACATTTCCGCATCAATATTGATAGTTCTTAACACTACAAAAAATACTTCTCAAGGTGCTGTTGATAACGCTTCAGGTATAGCCTGCAATTTAGAACTTCTAAATCATTATAGTATTCCTAAAAACAGATTGACGAATTATAATATGTGGTTTCTTTTTACTGGAGCTGAAGAATGCGGAACAATGGGTATTAGACACTTTTTCAATAATTTGGAAAATTATGATCCCGAAAAATCAATAGTCTTTAATTTTGAATCCATAGCTACTAGTGTATTTCTATTTCCAGGAGGAGCAGAAGGAGCTCATGCTAAAGATATTGATAATCTTCTTTTGAACAACACCAGAAATCTTAAGATACATCATTTCATTACAAATAGAGTTTTCGGTACTCATTCTGATGGAGGATTTCTAGGAGATAAGGGGTTTCAAGGATATGGGATTGGTGAAGTAGAATCATATGATTATATGCACACTCCTAATGATACGATAGACAAAATCAATACGGAAATCTTAAAGAAATTGTGTTTGGTGCTTATAGATAGTTTAAAAAAGCATGATTCCAATTTTTTTAAATGAATTTAAGAGATTTTAAAGTTAGGAAAAAAATTAAAAAAAATTACAGTTTATTCTTTAGCTTTCTCTGAAATCATATTTAAGAGATTGTCTATTTTTTCGAGAATGGGGTTATCAGCCAGATTATATCTTCCCTCAAGAAATGTTGAATCCTCATAAAGAATCCATGTTCCATTTTCTTCAACAACAGCAATTTTCATAGGTAAATCTAAAGATGCATGTACATCTTGTTGCATAAGTTTTGTTCCCGCTACTGGATTACCGAATATTAATAATTCCGAATCAGGGAGTTCTAGATCAACATTTTTAGCATTAAGCCCATGATTAACGTGAGCAAACACCTCAATATCATTTTCCTGAAGTATCTCTTTTATCTTTTCCATAGTCTTTTGAACTGAATATTTACTCTCTTTCTTAATCATTTTGATATCACCTTAATGGAAATATAAATGGAATGTTATAAATAATTTTCATTTATAATACAAAAGCTCTGAGTTCAATCCATATATGAAATGAAGGATAATAGCAATGTCTTTTGAGTTAACAACGCCTTCTAGTTATATTAAGAGCTTTAACAAATGGTGAAATAAATGTGAAAGGGAGTAAAAAAGCATTAAAAGCTTAACTTATTGATAATATTATTATATTTCGACTTCACACAAGAAGGACAAAACATAAAAAGAAGCTTTTTTATACAAGAAAAAAGTTTAGTACAGTGTGCACAATCAATACAATATACAATCCACCTACGAGCCCAGCGTGGAGCGTTCTACTAAAATGAGGGGGTAGAACTCTACTATTCAATTTAATGGGACGATATCTATAAATATACCCTGTGGCAACGAGGATAGCTACGATAATATAGAGCGCTAATCCAGCACCAAGATCAGGATAAAATCGTAGTGGGCGACTAAGTTGTCCAGCAAAATGGATAGACACGAGTAAAAAAGAAGTAGTAAAACCAAATATATGGATGTTTATCAGAATCTTATATCGATTGGGAAAACGACGTTTCAGAATATAATATACTGGGGCAAAAATTAAGATAAAAAAAGCTCCTATTATTCCCATCCAATGAGAAAAGCGCAACGGACCGAGGAAAAATCCCGTATCTATCAAATCAAGTAAAATTAATATCGTAATGATAAGGATAATGATGATATATATTGTTTCAAATAAAAAAGCTTTATTCCTAAGTAAGCTTTGTTTGTTTTCAATTTTTGGAGATTGAGACATAAATATACTTAAAAATTATAAGTTTTTAAAATTACTCATTTTAAAAATCAAACATTACTATTGACAATATTATTGTATTATTGTCCAATATTAAATAATTAAGATCTACTGTTTTTTAAATTTTAGTTCACAATAAGATGTTTTAAGGGTTTTTATGAAAACTGAGAAAAATTTAAAATTGATAATTCTAGTAATATTTTTTCTGAATCTTAAGAAACGAAGAATTAGAGAAATTCCTGAATTTTTGTATCTATTTAAAACGTTCAAAAAAGGAATGATATAACTATAAATGAAATTATAAATTAGTTTTTAATCAATTATTAAATATAATCTAAAATTTGAATTAGAATAAAATGATGGATATGATTGATAAAATACGAATAAATGGAATTGAGATTGATTTCCCTAGGACCGATACAGAATTAAAACTTAAAAAATTGAATATAAAGGATTTTAAGAATGTTAATTGGAGTACTGCTTCTAATAGGATTAAAACGCTTCATGTTGAAAATTGTCATATACAATCTTTTGAAGGTATTGAAAATCTTGAAAATTTAGAAAGTCTTAAATTTTACGAATACTCTGATTTTGATCCAATCAGAATACTTAAAGGATTATCAAATTTGCCAAATTTAAGGAATTTAACATTATCAAGCAAAAATTTTTATAATTTGGATGGATTAGAAAACCTTCCAAAATTAGAACAGTTAACAATAGGTTTTAATAATTTTAAAAAGATACCAATTATTAGTATCTTTCCAAAATTAAGGGAATTAGATCTGGCAGGAAATAAAATATCAAAAATCGAGGGCGTTGATAATAACTTAAACTTGAACCGTTTAAATTTGAATAGTAACACAATAGCGAAGATAGAAGGTCTGAATAATTGCATAAACCTTAAAACCTTGTCTATAGGAAATAATAAACTAGTAAAAATCGAAGGCCTTGAAGCTTGTATTAATTTAGAAAGATTATATTTAAGTGGTAACAATATTTCTATGATAGAGGGTTTAGACACGCTAGAAAACCTAGAAATTATACACTTGAAAAAAAACAATATCTCAAAAATAGAAAGTATAAAACACTTAAGTAAACTTCAATTAATCGACCTGTCCGATAATCAAATAACAAATATAGACGATCTTCCGAGTTTAATACACCAAAATATAAAAACTTTAATACTAAATAATAATCAAATTCAAGATGCTAGGGTTTTAAGAAACTTTCCCTTTGAGACAAAGATTTTAATTAAGGAAAATCCCATAATTGAAATACACTGCCTTTATTGTGATGTTATAGCGCTAGATAAGGAAGATGAATGTGAGAAGCGATTAAACGACTTAATTTTAAAATACATTAAAAATATCCCCGTTTCAGCAAAAGGAAAGCCATATTCTGTAGAAACGGGCGGATATTTTAGTTTGGAACAAGGAAAATACGTGAAATCATTTTCACTTCCGAAACGCGATACGATTATTTTAAAGCGTTCTGAAATATTTAGCCGAGGCAATGTTAAAAAATTAAAAGGTCCGCTTTGTGAGAATTGTATGAATTTATATCTAAATGAGACTGAAGGGTTTCTTAAGAAATTATCAACCTCAGATAAAGCTGCCAAAATAATAAAATCGACAAAAAAAGTACGGGAAGAATTCAATAAAAACTGGATAAAGTGGCAGAAAAAAATTAATTAGATTTAATAAAGAGATTTAACAATTCCGAAAAATATTAGAGTGATTAATCACGAGCTCTTTGTAGGTCTCATCGGACTCCAAACAAGATATTTTTATTTAGAAATCATATAAAATACAATTTGAAAAGTGCCTTCCTTGGAACCTTATAGTAGTGATGATATAAAAAGAAGAAAAAGAAGAAACAATGATTTAGGAAATATTGAAACTGAGGAGGTAGCAGCCTATATAACACCTCTGATTGCAAGTGCAATGAACTTAGCGAAGGTTTTAGAGGAAGGGCTTGTAAAATTTATTCGATTGGAAACAACTAAAGGAGATATAATGATAGGAGTTGAATCTAATCATTATTTAATAAGAGTTAACAAAAGATAACTGTAATAATTAAACCCCTACTTAATCGAAAAAAAGAAAGCCAAGTGTTTAAACACTTAGAATATTAAATTCTGATTTTAATTACCTTATTAATGAGATTGCTCTACCCTTTAAATAGAATGTTTAACTATATTGCAGAAATTCAATAATTAAAATAGTAAAAATGTGATTTAAATTGCCCAAATGCCCATATTGTATAGAAGAACTCGAATTAAAACTCGAAATAAACCCAACACCTATCAATGACAAGTTTAAAAGTGATCTTTTAAAAAGTTACGAGAGTTTCATAGAAATTCAAGCTGAGGTTGCCCCATTTGGGGGAAAGATGCTAAAAAAAATGGCAAAATATAGTTTAAAATTTGTTGACCGCTATTTAGATCGAGTTGGAGCCATACCTCTAATATTCCACTCTTGTTCAAAATGCGATTCTGTAATAACATCCGAATCCCTGATTGATTTAATGTCTTCACGAAGTTCAGGCACATCATAAAAGGAAATGTCGCTTTATTTTCAATAAAGTGGAATTTTGATTTTTTTTTCCTTATTTCTAATTATTATAAAACAAATTTCTAAGTAAAATTAGTATTTCACAAAAATTTCATTGAAATCAGAATCTGAACTTCTATAAGAAAAATGGTACTAGAAAGATAGATAACAGGGACTATAAAACATTAGACAAATTTTAGTAAATTTCTAAGGAAAATTTTGAAAAAGACAAAAAGCTATATTTATGAAGTTTATATTTTTTATAGAATAATTTTATTCCTCTATAAGGGAAAAAAGGGGTATTTTTTAATGAAAGCAAGAATGAGAAATGTTTTTACTTTTTTAATACTATTTCTGATAATTTTTACAATTACTACTCAAAATGAAAATTGTATTGAAACTGCTCAAGCGGATTTAAAAGTTAGACCATTTAATTTAAAATCAGCAGGATTTTGGAATAACTTTACATTTATCCATATTACTGGTTTAAATTGGACCATTGCTAATCAATCTGATTGGTGTTCTGGTTCAGGTACTTGGGGCAACCCTTATTTAATTGAAAATATGATAATTAATGCGAGTGATTCTCCCATAGGTTGTGGTATTTTAATTGAAAATTCCATCGATGTGTATTTTAAAATTGAAAATGTTACAATCTTTGGGACTTTTAATGGAATTAAGTTAGAGAATACTAATAATGGAGTTCTAATCAGCAATATTCTTTCAGATAACACACACTCAGGAATAAATTTGGTTGCTTGCGGTAATAATACCATTTTAAGAAATACACTAATGAATAATGGTATGTGTGGAATTAATTTGACTTCAAATTGTTTTGATAATAAAATTATTGAAAATACCATAAAAAATGAGGGTACGAACCTCCAAGATACTGGGATATATCTTGGAAGTTATTGCGATAATAATGATATTATGGGGAATCTTATATATGATAATAACGTTTATGGAATAAATATGGAAAATTATTGTGAAGAAAACTTGATATATAATAATACAATCAACAATATAGCCACAAATCAGCAAGATTATGGTATAAGACTACATACTAATTGTGATCAAAATACTATCTCACTCAATTTGTTTGAAGATCTTAATAATTTTGGAATATACGTGGTTACTTCTGATCAATATTCTGTTATGGATAATCAAATAATAGATTGCAACATCGGAATGTGGATGTTACTAGATCTTCAAGGTAAAATTACTGGTAATAGAATTTCAGGTGGTTCCACGGGAATTAGTATGAGTGCGTGTGATGGGGGTGAAATAAGTGGTAATTTCATAAATAACACAGTAAATTATGCAATCAAAATAATTATCAATTGCGACAACAATGAGTTTTACGATAATATAATTAAAGAAAATATTAATATTGGCATACAGCTTGATGATCCCCTTGATACTAATAATATTTTTTATAAAAATTCCTTTATCTCAAATGGAATTCATGCTTATGATAATGGGACTGTAACTTCTTGGAATAATTCGGTGATTGGGAATTATTGGGATGATTACACCGGTACAGATGCAAATAACGATAATATTGGTGATACTCCGTATAATATTTCTGGTGGAGCGAATGCAAATGACAGTCTTCCGATTTACGATCATGGTTCTCCCATTATCACCATCAATAGTCCAACATCAAGTGATTATGGGGCAAATGCTCCTGAATTTAATATTTTTATCAATGATCCGTATATTTATTCTATGTGGTATACAATAAATAATAGCGGTATAAGATATTACTTTACAGAAAACGGGACAATTAATCAGGACGCATGGAATGCATTAACTGATGGCAATGTCGTTATTACCTTTTATGTTCGAGATATTGCATGGAATATTGGTTCTAATTCTGTAAATTTAATCAAAGATACCTCCCAAGTCTCTTATGACGGACCCTCTTCCCTCGACCCAATTATTATCATTATTATTAGTATTATTGTAATATCGGTAATTATAATTGCTGGAATTGTAATGAGAGGGTTGCGAATTAAAACAAAAAAACCAAGAAAACTAAATGAAGAGGAATTATCAAAAGCACAATACTTTAAAGATGTCACGAGCATTCTTACAATTTTAGCCATACATAATGAATCAGGCTTATGTCTATCTAAAATTGCCCTTCATGGTGGTATTGGATTGGACGAAAATTTATTTACTGGCTTTATATCTGCTATAGGAAGCTTTAAAAATGAACTTGCTAAACAGATGGGTCTACGAGTTCGGGGTGAAGGTGGAGATAACATTATTGAGTATAATGAATTTACAATAACCCTCATGGATGGTGAATATCTTAGATTAGGTTTAGTTTCTCACAGCAGTCTTGGAGATTTAATAAAAGAACAGTGTGGACAGGTTTTAAGGGCTTATGAAATTAAGCATGTTAATGATTTAAAAAATTTTGACGGTGAACTCCAAATTTTCAATGATTTTGAGGAAACAATTGAAACAGGACTTGACATGAATCTAAATAAAAAATGCATCATTAATGTAAAACAACTAAATAAATATGATGCTTCTGAATCATTTATAAACATTTTAAACGATCTTAAATCAAGATCTGATGGGTTTCATCCTGCAGAAATCACTTTTACCCTCGTGCGAGAAATGAATATTTCAGATCAAGAAGCTAATTTCATGGTCTATGAAGCCTATAAAAATCAAATATTTTTACCAGTAAACTAAGAATTTGGTTACGGGGCTCAACATATCCATTATTAATAATGGTTAGCCATTAAACAAGTTGATTTTCATTTCAAAGAAGGGCATCATGATTTAATTTTAGAACACAATAAGCCATGCCTTTTATAAAACTCTTGAAAGTGAGGTACCTAAATTTAAATTTATGGTAATTCTAAAAAAAAATTCAATTAATGATTACTTTAAAATAAGACAAAAATCGAATCAAATACAAAAAAAACTATTCTAACACTTAATAATTAAATCCCTTAAGCATGTGGACTGTGGTATATATGTCTTTTCCCCCCTTTCGAAGATAATTCATCGCCTCCTCAATCCCCTCAATTGTTAGATTGAACATCGGGATGATACTTGAAATTACCTTGCGGGTCCATGGTACCCACTCCAGCCTTATAAGCTCAGGATTTAGCCAGACAATATTATTTTTAAAATGATTCGCAAGCTCCTTAATGTAATAAATTCCAGGCATCTCGTTCCTGTGATAATAGTATATGCTCCCAAATTTCTCCGAAAGTTCCCACGACGCCTTAGCAATTGAATGGGAAACCCATTAAATTATTGCTGCGTCTCCAACTATGACTACTTTGTATTTACTATTGAACTTTTTTAAAAACTCATCAAATTCAATTGCCTCATCGATATTTCGCTGAGCATTAAAAAACAGGCTCTCATAAATGCAGTTGTGGAAGTAGTAATGCTTAAAATCCTTCCAATGTGACATGTTATTTGCCGCCGAAAAGAGCAGGTTGACCAAATGAGCATATGGGGTCATACTTCCTCCGACATCCATCAAGAGGATAAGTTTCACATTATTTTTCCTGCGTTTCTCAAAGACAATCTCGATATCTCCGCCGTTTTTGGCGGTCTTGTCGATGGTTTTATCCATGTTGAGTTCGTCCTGTTTCCCGATTTCCTCCAATTTTCTAAGTCGTTTGAGGGCAACCTTAATTTGCCGTGTATCTAAAACGATATCCTTTCTATAATCTTGGAAAATCCGCTTTTGGGCAATTTGAACCGCCATTCTGAGCCCTGAGCCCCCTCCAACCCTCATACCCATAGGGTTTTGCCCAGAATGCCCAAATCGAGAGTCGCCTTGAGTTCCGATCCAGTGATCACCAAAATTATGCTCATCGTCTTGTTTTTTAAGTAGTTCTTCGAAATGTTTTTGTAATTCTTCGAGGTCAAAGTGTTGATTGAGGAATTCTTGAAATCCATCGGGTAATTCGGGCGGGTTTAAATCTTTTTCCAGCCAGTCCCAGATTTGCTGTTTAATCTCATCTGGAAACTTGAGCGAAGCTTCTTTAAAGAAATTGGCAAACGCGATATCATAAATGTCGAAGTGGTGTTCATTTTTGCAGAGGATGGATCGGGAGACATAGTAAAACTGGACCATATTATGGATGAGTCCTTTGTCGAGGGCTTCCATGAGGGTCATATATTCGGTGATGCTGACGGGTAATCGTTCCTTGAGGTAATAAAAATAATCGATAAACATGTACTTAGGGGTTGATAATTTGAGTGGTGCTTATGTAGATAGAGTGAGCGATCTAATATTAGTTTTTAGGTAATTTTTGTTCTATTAACTTATCATGATTTATAGAGATGAGATTAGACTGGTAATGAAAGGACTAAAATACATTAAGATAAGGTGTTTCAGAAATGGTGCATATTTTGATATCATTTCTATGAGGTATGATCTCAAATAGAGGCGTCGTAATAACAAGTAGAACCAGAAATTGAAAGAGAAAATGACCTCGCTCCAATAAGGGTTGCCCGAATCTTGTTCTCAGGTTCGATTAATGGTATTGTATAATCATCTAAAAATTTCTTAGAGCTTTAATTTTAATCTAAAAAAAAAATAAAAAAAAAGATTAAATAGGATTAGTGTCTTGATCATCTGCAAAGAGAAATACCTCATCGATTTTAGAGTTTAATGCTTTTGAGATTTTATGAGCTAGAACAAGAGAAGGATTATATTTTCCTTTTTCAATATAAAGGATCGTTTCGCGCCGGACATTAACCATTTTAGCTAAATCACTCTGAGTCAGATTATATCTAGCCCGTAATTCCTTGATTCTGGTAGTAAACTCCTCTTCTTTAGTTTTCTTCGCCATTAATCCTGACCTTTGTTTTTTAGTTGGAATTTTATGATTGCATTAGAAATTACGTAAATAACTCCCATTCCTATTAGTCCGCAATAGATATACCAACTGAAGGTGAACTCTAAAATTGATTCTGATATTAAGATAATGATCCAGAAAAGCCAAGATCCCCAAAACGAAATTTCGCTAGATTTACGCATCATCTCGCGGGTCATTTCATCTCTTAGAAGTATCCCTTTTTTCTTTATATATCTGAACACAAATATAAAAATCAAAATTTGTAACAGAAATATTCCTAGAATCAACAGAAAGATTATTCCTATATCCATTTTTTCATCACGTGTTATATTTTTTTCATAATTTGTTAGAAATAATTAACATATTATTAGAAATAATTAACATTTATAAATGTTATGTTTTGATCACATTTTGTTAAATATTACTAACTATCAATTCACAGTTATGGTTTATTAAAATTGATTTTACTTATTCCCTTCAAATAGTTGTGGCAAGAAGTTAGGGAATTCCGCCATCTCTTCAATATTGTGCTTTCTCAATGCTTTCATAAACCATCGTGGAGCTTTTGCAGGTAATCGAAATGTCGTACGTAATTGAATGCCGTTTTGAATAGGTTCATATTCATGCAATAACCAGCTAATTGGTTTATTGTTTCGATCGAGCCTCAAGATAAGGTGCTTAATAGGCTGAAATGTATATAAAGGAAAGTTCACTAGTTATTAATTGCTTACAAATTCCTCTAATTTTTTCGTTCTCTTTTTTTACCTACAGAGCTATTCCATAAAATCACTCCCGAACAGAAAAGAAAAGCACCTAAAAAGTAAAGAACACCTGACAAAAATAATGTGGGGATCCACATTATGGGTATAAATGTATATATCAAAACTAAAGTTCCCGCTAAAATAAGAACACTACCAATTACCACATAATTAATCCCAGTTCTTTTTTGGCTTTCAAGCAGTTGTTCTTCTGTTGGAGCTTTCCTTACAAGTAAATCTAATTTTTTCATTTTCTTTCTTATCAGTCCAGAATGACCCAATAATCCCACTCCAGTAAAGAAAGGAGCTGCAGCAATCAAAAGTAATAGAACGCCTAGTAACGCTTGGAAGGAGTAGAGGGTATATAATAATCCCACTCCAGTAAAGAAAGGAGCTGCAGCAATTAAAATTAACAGAAGGCCTAGTAACGTTTGGAAGGAGTAGAGGGTATATATTAAAATAAGTGCAATTCCAATTCCGAAGAAAATATACCCGCTAATTAAGAACCTCTTATATTTTTTTTCTAAATTTTTGGTTTCCATTTTTCTATTTCACCTTACTAAACTTATTCAATTTTTCTGATTTTATTTCGCCAAAAATGTATAGTTATTATGTAAAAAGATCATAAATTCTTATTTAAAAATTCTTTTAATACATAGTTTTTAGGTAAGTTTTATACGACAAATTTTTAACTACTCATTTTAAATCTAATGGACAGAAATGTTAAATATATAAAGGAAAGGAGCCTAGTTATTAATTACTTACAAGTTATTTTTTACAATTTAATCGATAAACATATATTTAGAAGGTGATAATTTCAGTGCCTTTTCAATACCTTCTAATAGATCCCAAAACCTAGAAACCCAATCATTTTTTTCTGGATTTAATAAGGACAATGATTCCCACACAGAAAATAATTAGAGCAATAGTGAGTGTTGATATTGCAACAACCATCTCTACCATGTCAATGACATTAGGGGGCGCGCTAGTATAGCGTTCGTATAGAGGTCTAAATCCAATGATTATAATAGGAATGGTCAAGATGTTGATAGCGGCAACAGCAAATAAAATATAAGCAACAAACCTTTTTACCATTATGAATAACCTTTTTTAAACCAAATTATCCAAGGGTTGGTTATTGTTTTTTTAATGCGGAGTATGGATCACAGATAAGGAAGAAATGGTCCCTTAAAAGTCTTTGGTTAGCAGTCCTCTTAAATTTGGTAAGTCTTAAAATAGGTTGCATGACATATTAACCGAAAAAGCAGTCCTTATTACTTTATGATAAATTGCGTAGTTATATATTAAATCATATCATTATTCTTCTTAGATCTCGAATATAAAGATACAAATTTGTATAAAAAAAAATGTCAGATGGAAATCGAAAAGAGGAAGAAGAATTTCAGAAGATAATTGAAGAAGGGCTAAGATCCGGTTTTAAGATTAAGTATATGAAAGGATGTCTTATGTGTGGCTCATCAAAAATAATAAAGAAAGCCTCACCTGTAGAATATACTATTCATCGAACTTGGGCTAACCCAGACCCACCATCTAACATGAAACAAATGTATAGAATTAGGAATGAATGTCGTGAATGTGGACACATTTGGTATGAAGATACTAGAAATTACATTGACAAAAAGATATTTTTTATTTTCCTTATCTTTTCACTCGTATTTTTCGCTATCTTTCTTACATTTCTTTGGATGTAGGGTATTATTTATTGTGAAAATTTCATTAATTTATTATATTAATAGTTCTAGATTTCTTCTAAGCCGAGGAAAAAATCGTTTTCCATCGGAAGGATAAAACATTTTGAGTTTTTTAGATAAAGAATTCAGAAATTTCTCTTCTGTTATTCCTTCCAACATCATTTCTGTTTCTATTTCGGTTATATCCTCGAACCGTTCTGTCAATTTAATTACTTCACGATTACCTGGACAAGGTAATTGACATCTCATACATCCCATTAAAGCATTATGAGCATCAGCACTAATCCAGTTTGGAATTTTACCATCAATTTCATTATATACGGATACACATTTACCTGCATTAATTACAAAAGTCTTATCCGAAGGTGTGGGGATTGCGTTGGTAGGACAATTATTTATACATATATTGCAATTTTTACACTGTTCCATCATTTTCATCTCAGTCCAATTATCTTCTTCAAATTGAAAGTCTGTATAACAGGCGTATAAATTTAACATACTGCCCATTTCGTCAACGTAGCAAATATTATTCCTTCCGTATTTCCCAAGTCCACTTCTAACTGCGAGTAATTTTAAATGAAGATTCCTGGTGAGTTCAATTTTATATCCCGGCTCTTTTATTATCTTTCTCTGTATGAGTTTTTCTAAAATTTCGTTGGTTAATCCATCATCATAATAGGCCGGCGGTATCATGATTTCATATTTTCTACCCTCTAAATGAAAATCTACTAATGCCAATTTTGTAAATATGGCTAAGATTATCATTGATTTAGCATTAGGGAGATTCACAGGAATTTCAAACCCTCTAGTATCGATATAGCCTCTATAAATTTCATTATCACTTAGTTTACCAGCAATACGTAATTTATCTATATCTTCCTGTAGTTCTTTTATATGATCAATAGAAACCGTTTTATATTTATAAGTAAAATTTGAATAACAATCAGAAGATTCCATTTTAATTTAACTTATTTTTCTAATTAAAAATACTTAAATTATTTTCAAATTTTTAAGAAAACTTTTATCTTTTTCTGTTATTATGCTGTATTTCAGGTTTAGATTTTAAATTTTATTTATATTCCAGAAGTTATTTTTCCATTAAATTTAAAGTAAGATTCATAAACAAAAATATATTACATAATTCCTAACGAACTCTAATAAAATAATATAAATCAATAATTTTGTATTAATTCAAAAATTAAAGGTAAGGTAAATGGCATATATTGTAGTCACAGGAAGCTTTCCAGCTCACGTTGGTAAGGAGGTTGGAAAAACATTTCTAAAGTTAGAAAAGTTACCTGATTTTGTTAAAACTGAACATGTTTTTAACACTGCCGCGGGAGATTACATGTTTTTCACAATTTACCAAATTGAAGATGAAACTAAGTACTTCGATGGGCTGAAGGCAATAACAAAGAGGTTTTCTGGATACATGGATATAAAAGGATATAAGTACACTTTGCATCCTGTTTTAGAAGCAAAAGATGCGCTAAGTATGATCGGCCTCGGTTAGGCTATTTAAATATCAATAAAATCCTTCTTTTTTTTTTTTCTTTTTTTTGATTAATCTTTAACCTTAGAATCGCCCTCAAATTCCTCAAGCCATCTCCTGATTGTTATCATACTTACATTTTGATCATCTGCGATATCTTGAATAGTTTTTCCCAAATCATAATATTGATGCTTAGAAATTGAAATATAAAATTAAAACTCATCTACATCCATACCTTATTAAATAAAGAGATCAATTTTAAATATCGGTAAAATTTAGCTAGTTCATATTATGGAGGAAATTATTTTTTACATAGGCATAGGGTTATTTTCCTTTACTTCATTGATGTTCCTTATTTTAAAGAAAAAGAACCATGAAATAGCTTCACTCAATATGATTGTGAATTTCATAACAATTGCTTCTTATATTCTGATGGTGAGTGAATTAGGTGTAATCACTGCATTAAGTGGAGATTTAATATACTGGACAAGATGGGCATTCTATGCGGTGAGTTGTTCATTCTTAATGTTTGAGATTTCAAAGATTCTGAGCGTAGATACCAAAACAACACTGGAAATCATAGTGTTTAATTCAATAGTTATGGTGACTGGATTATTTGCAAGCATTACGGAATTTCCTGTCAAATGGCTCTTTTTCACACTGAGCTCTCTGGCATATGTATATGTACTATATCATATCGGAAAAAATCGAGCTGAACAGAAATTCATCTTTGTTTTCGTAATTATATTTTGGTCTGGATTTCCATTTGTCTGGTTATTGTCACCTGCGGCATTTATGGTTTTGAATTCTTTCTGGACTGCATTAATTTACTTAGTTCTTGATTTGATTACTAAGGTATATTTTGGAGTTCATACAACGTTGAAGTTTTCTGAGAAATAATATTTTGTATAAATTTTTTTCTATTTTTTTATTTTTTAAAAAACAGAGAATCCGATATGATGTAAGAAGTCCAAATTTAATGTTAAAGTTAAGTAAAATAAGATGGTATTACCAAGGGAGTATTTAAAGAGTGGATGATTGAATGTTATATCACAGCGATATATTTCTTTAAATCCACGTCAAAATCTTTTATAGTGTAAAAGTTTTCTTTATTTTTTTATTCTCTTGCAATATCATCTATTTTACTTAATTTGATATAAATTCAAAGT
>JBATUM010000288.1:0-33295 GCA_049671145.1 Promethearchaeia archaeon | reverse complement strand
GTAATTGGCTTATTCCCGCGTTGGTAAGAAAGAATTTGGACTCCAAGATCTACAGCCAACTTGCTAGGATATATTAAACCATTCCCTCGATATTCGAAAAAATAGGGATGGATTCCTTTTAGGCTTCTTACCTTCTGAATAAGTTCTGAATTATTATATGAGACATCAAATCCTTTACCAATCTTTATATGTTGGAAGTAATAAATAATATCACTTAATAAATTGGATTCTGCTTTAGTCATATTAATCTCATTAGCCTCCAAATGATCTCCATTTTTTATTTGTGACTTTGCTTTCAGTGCTAAGTAAAGATTTGTGTTTTTCCTTTTTTTATACAGTACATAGCCATTTAACTTGGAGTGAAATAGTTCTTGAAAGTGAAATATAAGATCTAATAACTCTTCGCCCTCTTTTGGAAGCAATTCAAGAACTTCTTCTAATTTGCTAAAGTTAAAATTGGAATTTGGATGTTCATTGAATTGTTCTAAAATGTTTAATATTTTATGTAATTTTTGAATTCTCCAACTTGAGGGCATCTAATCCTATAAGTCGTAGTCATATAAAAAGAAAAAATTTATTTTTTATTTTTATTAAACTGCAATTGCTTTTTCATGTTTATTGAATCCATTTTTCTGGAGGAGAAATAAACCAAACAAATTGGACATGCGATTAAAATAACACCTATTATTGTTGCGTGAGTAAATTCACCATTAAAATCTTTAAAAAAGTTTGTATCCGTATAATCTGGGTTCGAAAAATACTTTTCCATAAAGCATACCCAGTATAAGGCTTCATGACAGATTTTTTCTCTCTCGGTAGATAAATGAAATTCATAAAAATTAGAATCATATATTCCTGATATGAGTTCTTGAATAGAACTAATTTCAAAATAGACATTTAAATCTAATAATTCCGAAATTAGATAGCTGTAGTACACATTCTTTATGTTCGTATAATCAAGATGGTTTATGATTAAATTCTTAATTTTAGAATCGTCTAAATCATAGAGATTAAGTAATCTTAACATATAAATACCGAAATATGTATTTTCAAGGATGACTTCAAATTCAATATCTTTACTTGGACCAAAACAAAGTTCACTAGCAGTCTCTTCTACCTGATTGAGAATATACATATTCAACGCACTGACATCAAATCCAATGTATAAAAAGTTTCCTAAATTTAAATAATCAGCAAGGAGTTCCAAGGCTCGGAGTGCATAATAACTAGTTTCGAATTCGATACTGAAATTTTGGTATTCAAATGTAGAATGAATAAAGGAAAAAGTCGGTAAAAAACCTCCATTATTCGCATAATTGTCATTTAAAAATTGGCTTTGAATAATTCTATATACTATATCTGGTAAATCATGGCTCAACTCAAACACTTCAAGTCTTGAAATCTTATTGAGTGCATCTAATGCCAAAAAAGTACTTTTATGAGATTGCATTCTTTCTATTTCATGAATCCCATATGAATAATATTCAATTGGAAAGGAGCGAAAAATTATGGAATTAAAATTCATATTTGTACAGGATATAAACATATCACCATCTTCTGCGTAATCATAATAACAGCTACTTTCTAATAATTGGTATAGTTGAGAAATGGGAAATTCATTTACTTTATCGTCATATGCACTGATAAAGGAGCAAAGTAATTGTAGGGAGGTATAATCTTCTGAAAGAAGAGCAAGTCCGTCTAGGTAGAAATATTTTTCTAAAGCAGCAACAATCATATCCTTTTCAATACTATTTAGTCTTGAAAGTTCACCAACTTGTTCTAAAGAGCGAAGGATCTGAAAAGTATCAATTAACTCATGATATTGAATGTCTGTGGATTGTTCCCAAATACCCCATGAATTCCTATTATTGAAGACGAATTGCGATACGTTTATTTTGGAATAATTTGAATAACCAGTTAAATCGGCCAATTCTAAGGCTAAAGCGCTTCCTATTACATTTAATTCGTTGTGTTGTTTGCAGAATGCTGAGAAATAAAAGTGCTCATCGGATGGATTATATAAGCAATTAAGATAGAGATTGAAGTTATCAATATTAATAGAATCAATTTGATTGAATAATTCTAAGCTTTTGATACAATAATATGCTGAAAGCAAATTAGGATCATTGAATTTTAGTGATGAGATGAAAAAATCGTCATCATTGAAGAATCCGCCAAAAAAATCGGGATGACTTCCAGTTGCTTGCAAGTCAATGATATATTCAATTATATTGTTCTTTACTTGAGTATAAAGATTCCAATTATCTAATATATCGATTACTTTTATTGCATAATAAGTATTATCCATAGTAGCTAATTTCAAATATGTAGGAAGGGAAATATCAAATGGTCTTCCGATAAATCCGTGTTCTACAGGATTATAACAATCCCAAACAAAATCTATCATGCTTTGACTATCAATGAGATCCAATTTTCCAAGAATCTCCAAAGATGATACTGCGTAACAATTAATCTCGAGTAAAGAAGATAATGGATAGATAATTTCCTTGTGAGGATCACTCTCAAGCCACCGTTTTGCGTAGCTATCAATGAAAATATTCTCTTCTGACTGATAAAATGCCATGATAAATTCAGTAATCTGAGTGGTATTAACCTCTTCCAACATGTCCAATTTATCCAAAATTTCGAGCGTATAATAAGTTGCTTGAATGGAGGGCTCATATACCTGAGGAAAGTATCCCTTCTCCCCATATTGTTCCATTTTTTTGTTATAGATGTTGTTTATCAATCCATGATACCCTAATGAAGAAGAAGAGAACTCTCCATTATTATCATATGCTTCTATAGGAGGTTTATTTGGCATTCCAATAAAGAAGACAATATTTACTGTTAAAAAAATCACTAAAAGTATGGTTATAGTGTCTTTACCTTTCATATTTATTTGTTTATATCTACAATTTATTATATTGTGATCAGAATAAGTTAGGAATATTTAAAGAAAAAAAAATAGAATAAAAAAAAAATTATTGCTAGATTACAAGATTTCCTTTAAATTGCGGAGGACCTTTCACTTTCCAAATACCTAAATCAAACAACTGATCATTAATAACTGCAGGTTCCTTATTCACTTTCGATGTCGAGAAATTTTCTTCAAATAGATTTTTAACTGCGTTTTTATTTACCTCATAAGAGATAAACATAGTATTATTTTCCAAGTCTCTTAACGCATAAAAGTAATATTCAACATTATCATGCGGATTAAATATTTGCATCGCATTACCTAATTCAATCTCGATTATTTCAGGAGCTTCTTCTTTATATTCTTTAAATTGATTAAGTAATACACCTAGACGCTCCATCACTTTTTTTAATAAATCAGCTGATCGTACCAAACTTTTAAATCCAGGAATACGAAGGCGATCAAATATTTTCTTCTCCACTTGTTTATGAATAGTGCTCATTCGAATATTTAACCTTTTAGAAATGTCGCTTACAGTAATTGGACTTTTGGGTAAACAGAGAGCAGAAATGGAGGTGGTCAATCCCACTATCACATCATCTTTAGTATTTTTAATGGAACCCCATAATCTATATAAGATTTTTTTAGATTGATAATAAAAATACATTCCCAATCCAAAATGTTCGGTTATTTCCATGATTCTCTGGAGAATATACTCCTTTCGATTTCTTTCTTTATATTCTGGCATGAATTCATTAATCTGGAGCTTAAATGCTTGAAAGTCTTTTTTAGAGATTTTTGCTATGTCTAATAAAGCTCGCTCATCAACCGGTTTGCATTCATACTTGTAGGTGAAGTATATTACTAATGGAACCAATTTTTCAGGGCTTCTATATTTTGTACCTTGGCCTAACTTTTTGTAAATTTGTTTAAAATTCTTTAAGATTTTGCTCTTATCAGTAGCAGGGAGAGAAAGAGCTTCAAAAATTCTGCCAATTTCAACAATGGCTTTTATTTCTACATTTTCATCGTTAGTTTTAATTGAATCGATCTTATTTAAGCGTTCTAATCGATATGATAGGGGATTTCGTAATCGTTCTCGTTTGAATCCAATTTTCGTTTTCCCAAGAGTAGCATATTGTAAAATATCTTCATTATAAGGACGATGATATTGCAAAATCTGGATGGGAAGCATGACTCCACAATCTTTACAAACAAATCCAAACTCATTTTGGACAATATTCGTTGAATTACATACATCACATATTAACGAGGTATTTATCTCAACTTTGCTTAATTGAGATTTATTATGGGTTGCCAACTTAATCACAATCACAAATTTTCTTAATTACTAAGTTAAAGAAGATGGGGAGTGGTCTTTTTAAATCTTATCCTCTGGATCAGAAATGAGTGATAGAAGCTCTCTAATCACAAATTAGAATTTTCCACTTATGTAAAAAAGGGCAAAATTTCCATTTTATCGATCACCTCCTCATGATCTGATTCGAGGAAAAGTTGATATTATTATTAAAACGTTAAAATAAAGCTAAGTTTAAATCGCAAAATTGTCATAAACCCAAGATTTAGCTAATTTGGATTAACTAGAAGATTTTAAATTTTTTACTTTCAATAAAAGTTTTTTTGTGTGTTTAGTTTTTAGAAAGTTAAAAAAATTCCACTCCTAGTAAACAGGAAACACGATTAAAACCATTTTTTTTTTGACAAAAATGTTATATACCACTAGGTATTTTCATCAATATAATTTCTAAAAAATTATGGTGATTAAATTTGCCAATAATTATGGCAAGTCCAAGAACAGGAAAAAAACCCCAAATTCATGAATCTGTTTATATTGCTCCTACTGCTGTAATAGTCGGAGAGGTTTCAATCGATGAGGGAAGTAATATTTGGTTTGGAGCAGTTTTACGTGGAGATTTTGGTACTATTACAATTGGAAAAAACACCAGCATTCAAGAAAATGTTAGTATTCATATGGAGGTAGGTTCTTTTGTTGAAATTGGTGATAACTGTATAATAGGGCACCATGCGATGATACATGGACCTTGTACAATAGAAAATGGGTGTGTAATCGGAATTGGATCTAATGTTTTACATAGAACTAAAGTTGGAGAGGGCTCTCAAATTGCTGCTGGAGCTGTTTTAGTAAATCAAGAACTTGCGCCTAGAAGTTTAGCAGTAGGTATACCCGCGACTGTTAAAAAAAAATTACCCGAATCAAGAAAATTAATTGGAGAAAAGCTTTCTGGAATGTATGTTACAAATGGAAAATCTTATAAAGAATTCTTTAAAAGCAACCCGGAAGTAATAAATTTTTAACTTTTTTTTTCTTTTTTTAAAATTTTTCCTTTATATAATTACACCTTATAACAAGATCATGATCTTCATTGATATGCTTATTTGGTTTTGTATTATTTTGACTATCTCACTTGTTAGTCAATTGATATATCGTTATTCTAAGGGACCCGTTAGAGCATTTCTGAATGTGGTTGGCTTCATTGGAGTCTTCATTCACGAATTAAGTCATGCTTTGATGTGTATAATTTTTCGTGTGCCTCTTAGGGGCTTTTCAGTCAAATTCCGCTCACATTACACAAATGAAGTTGCCCCCCATGGAAGAGTGAAAATAGGAGAAGTGGAGCGCATATCATTTTTACAAAAGGTAATGGTATCAGTTGGTCCACTGATCATCTCTACATGGATCTTTTTATTCTGCCTTGATATAGTAACCATACAGGAAGCTGAGTTTATCACCAAGATCGTTCTAGGGGTTCTCATGGTGTCTATATTAATAGGAGCCAGCCCTTCAGGGTATGATATTTACTACATGTTTTATTCATATGGAATAGATCCACTGTATTCCACGTATCAATTGTTTCTAACAGCATTAGCAATTATTATTGTTTATTTTGGAATTGATTTTTCGGTTATTGCCCTTCCTATAGAGTTGTTTTACTACATATTAGCTTTCTTTACGGTTATCGCGTTCTATTTTGCCCTTAAGTATTTTCTGAAATTTTTATACTATCTTTACCGCCGGATATTCCACACTTCACGGCTTACGTCTCGACGGCTAACTCGTAAAAGGCATAAGCCCTATAAACCAAAAGAAGATTATTATGAGGAAAATTATATTGAACGAGGATATGATGAATGAAAATCTTATGTTATTTTATCATAATTATAGCTTTCATGATGTATTTTCAGAAGGAGCCTGTCTATACCGTCGTAATTATTGGAATAGGAATCGGACTTTATGTCTATTTTAAATCACGAAAAGGAAAGGCAGGTGTATTCGGGAAATTTCTAGGCGGCAACTCAGAAGATTCAGATGATCGCATGAATGACTTAATTTTATTTTTCATGCTCCAGCAGATGACTACTAATTCTTCTCAGCAACAAGAACCCACAAAACAGCGAGAGAAAGACAGGAATCAGGATCAAATTGATAAGATAAAGCATGAAGTTCTTGATCTTTTAGAGAGTGATTAAATGCAAGACATTCTTTTAGAAGTTAAGACCCTACTTCAATCTAGAATGCTGTTATCCATCTACGGAAAATCAGGTACTGGAAAAACTTTTTTAGGCCTATATTTAGTAGGTAATTTATTAACTGAAAAGGAACCATATCATTACCAATGTGTTTGGATACAAGCCAGTGAATTTTTTCCATCAAAACGACTCTCTCAGTTATTTCAAAAAGACATTAAGAAATTACGATTTCTTAGAAATAATATTTTTATTACCCCTTTGAAAAAACCGTTTCTTTCTTATCAAGAACAAGCAGTTTTAATTTCCCAAATCCAACATAAAACCTTACCTCCTGAACTGAAGGTAATAGTAATTGATAATATTTCCCATCATTTACGATATGAAATTTCAAAATATGAAAGTATTTCGGAAAAAGTGTCTGTTCTAAATGATTTTTATGAAAATCAACTATTTCCTTTAATTATGTATTGCCAAAAAGATGAAATTATTCTCATTTTAATTCATGAAGTGTCTTTTAACCCAGATTTAAAGAAAACCGTACTATTTTTCCATAAATTATACAACCGGATTGATAGTATTAATATTTATCTTGAAAAAGACCTTATATCTGAAAATAAGGTATTACATCTTAATTATGCTGATTATAATAATCATTTTAATTATCGTATTCAGAATCATGGGTTCTAGTGCATGGAATCTCTGCTATAATATTTAAAGCAAAAGTTTGCTATTTGTTGTTTTATTAATTATTTTAGTAAATGATTCTCAGCTCCACAATTAAGACATTGAAAGATTCCATGTTCTTCGTCAATGGTTTTGAGGTTATTCTTTAGCCCACAATACCCACAGATATAATTAATCCTTTCCACTCCTGAGTCTCCAACTTCTTTCTCAATTCGGAGCATATATGCTACATTAGGGGCTGCTTCCATTTTTGTTCTAATACCTTCTTCTTTTTCTCCTATTAGTTTTTCTTCAAGCTCTTTCTGTTTTCTTGCCACTTTCGGTAAAAATTCCTTTTCTTCTTTTTCTTTTAATTTTTCTGAATACTGTCCATAATCTTGAGAGAGAGTCTCCCTATAACTATCCTTTTCACCACAATTTTCACAATATTCTCTTTCCATATGAGAAAACGTTCCACACTTAGTACAAATATACGGAAATGTTTTTAAAAATGTATTTTTAGTAATTTTTTTGCTCTTTGATCTTGAAGCCAGTAATAGAAACAGTCCAGTAATGATAAGAAAACCGCCTATACCTAGGAAAAGTTCGCATATACCTAGGAAAAAACTACCCCACCCAATAGGTAAGCTACCAAGATATCTTACCAAGATTAAAACTCCAAAAAAAATAAAAGGCATTCCAACTATGAGTAAAATAATTCCAACATTTCTTTTTGTTTCTGCTTCCATTTCTCAGAATACCTTGATATTGTTTGAAGATTATTGAGAAAAAAAATGAGTAATAATTATTTAACATTTTTGTCACTAATAAAAATTACGAAATAAAAGTATTTGATGGAAATTTCATCATCATATTTAAAGCATAAATTTCCTAGAACATTTCCTCATTTTCCTTTAAAAAGATCTACGTTTTATTGTTATTATGGGACTTAATTCTAACAATCCGTTGAGAAAAGAAATTCATTGTGTGATTTGTCATTCCGACATAAAAGATCTTGATGATATTTACCAAGTTTCTCACAATTTAGGAATAATATGTCAAAATTGTGTGAAAATTTTTTCTTCTGAAGATATTGAAATAATGATCTACTTATTTTTTATTTATGGGGGTTATTTTGGAAAATTCGATCAAAGAACTTTTTCCTTACCGGAGGCAATCAAATCTTTGACAAAACAAGAATTTAATCCTAAGAAACAAATAATGTTTGAAGATCTTAATGAAAGATTAGTCCATAAGGCATTATTACATGGTATTTCTCCAGTTGATCTAGTAAAAACGTTAAAAAACTTTTTGAATAGATAATGTAATGTAATTTCTTCTTATTGTTTTCAATTTTTTCTTTATAAACAAGGATTGTATCTAACTAGGTAATTAAAATTACAAATTGGAGTTGATATGAAAAATAGCCGATCTTAACCTTGTAAAGGGAATTAATGCTCGTCAGATAAAGTTACTCCAAGAAAATGGCATCAGTACAGCTGAAGCTTTAGCTATGTCTCCTCATTCTGTTGTATCGGATGTTGATGGTTTGGGTGAAAAAACTGCTAAAAAGCTTATTTGGAACGCTAGAAACGCATTAGGTATGACCGAATTTACCATAGCTGAAGAAATTGATGAGAATACTGAGTATATTACAACCGGTTCTTCTGAGTTAAATCGTATTCTTGGCGGAGGTATTGCCACCGGAAAATTAACCGAGGTATTTGGTCCTTTTAAATCAGGAAAAACCAACCTTGCTCATACAATCGCAGTTACAATACAATTACCAGAAAAAAAAGGAGGATTAAACGCTACAGTTGCATATGTAGATTCGGAAAATACATTTGCGAAAGAAAAAATCAAACGTATCGCCAAACGATTTGGACTTGATCCTAAGAAGGTGCTTTCCAAAATCCATCATGCGAGGATTTATAGTTCTGATCATCAACAACAGATGATTGCTAAAGCGGAAGCTTTATGTAAAACTCGTGGGGTGCGATTAATTGTAGTAGATAGTTTGATGGCCCTTCTACGAAATGAGTATGTGGGCATTGGAATGTTAGCCAGACGCCAAAATGTACTCAATAACATGATTCATGCCCTATCAAGAACCGCAGAGACCTATAATTGTGCGATTTTGGTTACAAATCAAGTGGCTACTAAAATGATGGGAATGTTTTCGGCCAACGATGCAATAGGAGGAAATATTGTTGCTCATGGCTGCCATTTTCGTGTGATGTTCAAAACCAAAGGATTTTCTTCTAATAATTCTTTGAAACGTAGGGCCATTATTGTGGATGCCCCAGATTTGCCTCCTGAAGAATGTGAGTTTTTCATAACCAGTGCTGGTATTGCTGATTCTGATCAAGTTGAAATGCCAAAATCTAAAGAAATGGACTTTCAAATTGAGACCTTATACGAAGAATCAAACATTAACCAAGAAGAGGAAGATGAATCCAATATTGAGGCGGAGGAATCAGATGATAGTGATCTTACCAGTGTAAAGGGTATTGGAAAAGGTACTGCTGAAAATTTAATGAATTATGGAATATCTAGTATTTCTCAATTAATTGAGTCTGATCCAGATGACTTAGCATCGAAAATAAGTGGTGTGTCTTTAAAAAAGGTACAAGAATGGCAGGAAAATGCAAGAGCAATTTTGCAGACCTAATTTCTATTTTTTTTTATTTTGCTAATTTGGAAAACATAACCTTGAAAAAAGAGTGTTATCAATAATACCTGGATAAAAGAGAAAAAAAAAAGATTATTTTTCTTTAAATTTTAGGCTCATATCATTTTTCCTACGATAATGAATGACAACTAACACTAATGCTCCGGCAATTACTCCTGCACCTAGGACAGTGTATAATCCTAAATCAAACGGTATAGAAAAATTATTTGATATAGAGGTTTGATTATCATCAGTTGGCGGAGGATTACAAATCGGCCCATTATCCACAATGGCGTAAGCAATATTCATCCAGTCTACTTCACAGTAAATCCTAATACCAATTGTGTAGGATCCTCCTATCGCGGTACCAAATGAAAAAATATTTACGCTTGCCACAGATGCTAACGTGTCATTTTCATAGATTGCAAATGGAATAGTATTGGGATCAATAATATTATATATTACACTCCCTTTATTGCTTAGATTCATGGATATTGAGGATACTCTCCCGATATAAAATTTATAACTTCTATCTGTTCGAAGTAATACTGCATGTGATATAAGAAATCCATCAGAAAAACAAGTTACCTCATAGAATATAATATTTTCATATTCTTGCTGAGGAACTTTATCATACAGACAATTTACATCTTCTCTTAATATTTTTATTTTAATATTGAGATTTTCCTCAACTGTTGCGCTAAATATGAATGTATGGTTCTCCGCAACGGCGGTTCCAAACGGAATTGAAAATTCACCATCTGCCTGTGAAATATATGCATAAAATATTTGAAATTGCCGATTAGAACTATCCCATAGTGTAATATTCATATAGCAGCTATGGGGAGTAACCACACTTACAATAATAGTATGCATGTAGGCTCTTAGTAGGTCACAGCTCAAGGTGTATGTATCTTGTGTTTGGGTAAAGGTGAATACTTTACAAATATATTCGTGACTGCTAGTGTGAATCTTATTGGGTGTTAAACTCCCTGATGATTGGAAGGGTATAGCAAGTGATCCATCATCTCGATTTATATTGGGTGAGATAAGTACTAAAAATCCACCAATAAGGATTAGAATATAAATAATTTTTCGTTTTTTAATATCCATACACCTTTAATTCTTTAAATTCTGATTTCAATCCATGGATTGTAACGCATCTATCATAATCAATACAACTAAAGCACGGCTGATCTGTCCAAAAATAGGCTGTTTGATGCGGGCGATCTATAATAAGTACTGGAAAGCTACTCCGAGGGCAATTTAAAGCAGAATTACTGATTTTACCTCTTTTAGGTAAAGGATAAGAAATTTTGCAGATTTCACATTTTACAAACCGCTTGTAATTATTGGTTTTATACATTGTAAGAGAGCAGTTACACTTAGGGCAAATTCCTATCTCTTCTAATTTTTTCATTCAATGGTCACATTACATTACAAAATTTAGAATACAGTATTTTTTGCTATATATAAAGAAAAAATTAGAAATCATGGAGAGACCCTCCCTTTATATAAAATGCTATTTAGTTATTGATTTTTCTATTTTACCTCATTTTTTCTTTAAATATCCATAATTAAATATCTCATTATGGTCATTTTTGATTATTTTGATGGGTTCCAAGCTGGAATTGAATTTTTAATCGCATTAGGATCAATTATTGGTTTGTTAGGTCTAGTTATGGGAATTATATTTTTAATTTGGGGGGGATCTCGTCTGCGATACAAAATGCTTGGAGTAGTACTCGTTTCAATTGTTCTTTTAGTGATTTGTGGGTTCGATACAGGATTACAGTATTTCAATATTTACCGATAAAAACTTAAAAATAAATAATTTTTAATGATACCCTTGAGGCGGTTGGTTTCCCCCTATCAGAAATCCAAGTAGTTCAAATGCTTGTCCCGTAAGAAACTCTCCTATCCAGAGCAAAAGAATACCAAAAGCCATTATTCTAAGATAGATTTTTTTGCTATAAATTGTTCCCAGAATCGAAATTCCAAATAAGATCCATCCGACCCATATACAGAGGTCACCAAGTTTGCTAAAAACGAAATGAAAAAAGCTCCCTACTTGATATTGCAAGTTCATTCCGAAAAAGGGCACGTAAATGGCTATAATCGCAAATATTCCGACAAATACCCATGTAAATGCTTTGGATTTGTGTTTTCTTTCTCGAATAATATAAATTCCATCCTTTCTGGACAAATTTTCCTTCCTTTTTATGATTATTGGATGTTTTACTAACAATAACAACGGGGATATTTAAAGGAAAAACAACTTCTCACGTTTTTTGTTTAAATAGATTGAACAATGAAAAAGATCAAAATAAAGTTTATTGAAAACCTGATGTTATATGCCAAATCTCTATGAATTTGATGAATATGTGATATTTAGTTGGCGGAGGGAACAAATCAAGGAACAAATTAAAAAAAATAAACATATCAAGCGGATACGCGATAAGGTAAAAAAGAATAAATTAAAAAAATTGTAGGTTAGATATCCATTAAGAATTCGGTTAATTCCGAGTTAAACTTCCCAATAGTTTTCATGTACATCCTTTCCTTTATGGATTCTAACTTTCTGTAAAGAATCTAAGCTAAATACTGAATAAAGATTTTCCAAGCTGCTTTGCTTATAAGGACGGGACCAATTATCCTTTAGAATTTGATAATATACATTAATGGGTATACCAATATCCGCAATATAAAGTTCTCCTATATAGTCTCTATTAGTTATTAATAATCCTTTTTTAACGAAAGCTAGCGTTAATGTAGCTAATGGTTTTATGTTAGAATAACGCTCTCCTGTAGTAATATCTAATCCAGAAGGGTTATCTAAACATAAGACATTGTCTTGTATTGATAAAAATTCAAAAACACTATCTGTAATCTTGTCTTCACGTGGAGTGAAATTATACCCTAAATAGGCATCAATTATTAGGGAATCAGTAGAATCTTGTTCATGTAAGCCTTCATACCACTCAATATCTAATTTTTCGACTCGATTAAATTGGTCGCCTGGAATATTACCAAGATTTTTTACACCTTTTACTAAAAATAGTTTTACTTTTAAACCCCAGGACTTTAATCTTCGTGCAGCTACTATCCCACCCCCTGCATTATTTCCAGTACCTGCTATTATAATAAAGTTATACTTTTCGGTTTTTGATATTGCCAAGGCTAGTCTAGCAAGATTCAAACCCGCATGCTCCATCATCAATTCAACAGGGATATTATATTCATTCACCATTATTCGATCAACTTCAGCCATTTGATCTCTGGTGATTCCTGGTAATCCCAAACTTTATCATCTCAAAAAGAAAAAATACAAAATAACAAATTCTCTTTGTCAAATAAAACAACTATCAACTATTTAAACCTATACTGAAACAAGTATCTTGTATTTTTTCTTTTTATATAGATTATCCCTACCTACATTATGGGAGTAAAATTACATGATCTTATTATCCGTAATAAATTGGATTTTTCTGATTTAGCAGGAACCATTATTGCAATCGATGCTCCCAACATTATTATGGGATTATTTAATTTTGCCCGTAAAAATCCAGATGGTAGTCCTGCCGGTTTAATTTTAGATCGAACCCAACGTCCAATTTCTCACCTATATGGTCTTTTATATAGAATTAACTTCTATTACAGTAAAAATATTTTTCCTCTATTTTGTTTCGATGGGAAAGTATCTGAATTAAAGAAACTCATAACCAAAGACCAGTTGAACGATTTCCTATTCACTCAGAGATGGTATGAATCTGCTTTAAGGTCTGGCGATAAAAAATTGGCGAGAACAATCGCATTGAGTAGAGAGTATTTATGGCAAAACATTATAAAAGAATCAAAACAACTTCTTAATGCTCTTGGAGTACCATATATTGATTCTCCCGCCTCAGCAGAATCGCAATGTGCCCAGTTAGTAAAAGATAAGATTACTCATTATTCCAATTCCCAAGATTTTGATTCATTAGTATTTGGGTGCCCCCACTTAGTTCAGAACATTTCCAAATCATTACGAAGGAAAATCCACGGAAAATGGACGTATCAGAAAATATTGCCCTATGAAATTAATTTAAAACAGAATTTACACTCTTTAAGGATTGATCAATTTCAGTTAGTTGATATGACCATCTTAATGGGATGTGATTATTTTCCCGGAGTCAGAGGAATCGGTCCGAAAAAAGCCCTTAAATTAATAAAAAAATACCATTCTTTAGAAAAGATAATAACTCAAGAAAAAACCAATTATAATTTTGAACCACTAACTTCAGATTTAATTATTAAGATACGAAAGCTATTTTTACTTCCAGATGTGTTGACTCCATATTCAGAGATCACTTGGAACATACCAAATGAACCCCTGATTAAATCATTTTTATGTGAGCAACATTTCTTAAATAAAGAGCGGGTGAAAAACAATTTAGAGAAATTTCTAAATAATTATGAGAAATGTAGAGCATTTTTCATTGTCCAGAAAGACAAACCTCGCATCATCCAAAAAACATTGGATCAATACTCATTAATTTAACCAATTTTCCTTTATAAATAACCATTTTATGGAATTGGTAAAATTCTATTTCATTCCTTATCGATGAGTTATGGCAGATACAGTTGCAAAAAAGTTAATGCCCGCTAGTATTATAGTAAAAATTCTTCTAGATTTTTCCTCAAAATCTACTGTATTGAATTACCTATTCCGAAAAAAAAGTTTTGTTGATTCCCATGAAAACATCTTAGTTCTTTCCGATTTCACTATTAAAAAAATTTCCCAAGAAGTAAATGTTCCTTTCGATACAACCGAAGGAATCATTATTCAATGTTTACTTAATATTTTTTACTTTAAACGTGTCTTGAATTGCGATACATTTACATGGAACAATGATATGGAAAAACTCAAGCGCAGATTAAGGGTATATTTATATAAAGCACATCGTATTGCTCCTGTGTTTGATTATAAACGAGCCAGAACAAATAGTGAAACTCTCATTCCATTAATGAATAGAAGTTGCTATTTCCCGCGATTCACTACTCAGCTTGCTTTAGTAATATTTGTAACTGATGCGAATAACCAGCATAAAATCTTTGATACGCCCATTCTCCAACGAAATCTACGAGCGTTTTGCGATTGTTCCGCATTTGCCTTTCATCGAGCAAGAAATAAATTGAAAATTAATAATCAAGGTAAAATCTATTAGATTTGTTTTTGTGCTAATAGAGTACTACTTTTTCATATTTTTTGATTTTAATTTTCTTGTTTTTAAAAAATTTTGAAATTCAAAATCAGTTATTTTATCTGTTTCGAGAGCCCCAGTGCTTTCCAGATATCCTTTAAAATCTTTTATAAGAGAGATTACTTCTTCATGTTTAAAATTTTCCTTAAAAATGAAATTATTTCGCTCTAAAATAAATTCAGAATACCACCAATAGAATATGACAGTTATAAGAATAATTAAGAAATTATTTACTAAATTAATCTGACTTTGACTAGCATATGTTCCTGAGATTGAACCAGCACCGATAATCATGATTATCTGCCCTTCAAAATATAGAATTGTGAATGCAAAAAGGAAAAATGATAAATTATTGGGAGTAAATATCTTATACCCGAAAAGTTTACCTCCTAAACCCTTCAAGACCATAAGTGCTGTTAAAACCATTAGAAGAATGTCAATAACTACTCTGAAAAAATCGAATCCATGAACTTCTGTTATTCTTCTAAACGACCATATGAAACTAAACGATCTATACCATAAATAAAGCCAAATAAATATGTAAAATAATGAAGAAAACACATTTGGTGTTTCATTTTTAATGCTTTTAATAAATAAGTTAATTAGTTTATAAGAAGTTAAGATTATGATAATATACATTGATATGTTCCATCCATTAAACCAATATATAGGTTCTAATGAATCTCCTGGACTTTGAGGTTCAAAATAATTCAATAACCCAAAATAAGTGCCCAATTGGAGCAAAATTGGTAAAATTATTCCAAAAATTAAGAATACATAGCTGTATATTCTACTTATATTGGAATCTTTATCTCTATTTACTAAAACATCATTAGCTTTGTTCGAAATGCCTAGCATTATTTTTCTAATAAAGAAAATCTGAATTAAATTCCACCCAAAATAAATAATAACACACAAAAACGGAAGTATTATATCCCAACCTAAAAATTGAACAGGGATTTGTGAAGAGGAGCCAAAGAAGAAATAGATTAAAATTAAAATTAAACAAATTCCAAAAGTAACCACTAAAATTGTTAGCCTCTTAACAATATTTTTCCTTTCTTTTGAGAATATATGAGCCTCTATTTGAGGGATCCTACTAAGAAACATTAAGATTAAATAAGTAAGAGTAAAGGAAATGGTTACAACTAAGACTATGTTCCCAATATCCTCTTTTGGATAAAGGCTAAGAACAGTAATTACAATTACAATTAAAAAAAACAAAATTGTATAAATAATATGACTCTGTTCAAATAATCTGCGAAAATTTGTTTTAATAGGTCCTTTGTCCTTTATAGTATTAATATTTTCATTCATAGGCCTTTAAGAATTAAATAATTTCAATAATATTATTTCTAACTCATTTTTTCTTTAAAAATATTTATTATAATTTTAACTTATCTGTCAATTTATTAATGTCAGGAGTTAATTATGAGTTCATCCATAGAAGAGATATACCAAAAACTTCTTGAACATGGGTTTTCAGAAAAGGAATTAGAAAAAGAAATTCATAAAAAAGCAAAGGAATATGGTGGGTTTATGTCTAAGCAAGGTATTCTTTTTATCATAGCAAAAGAATACGGAATGAATATTTATTCCCCAGAAATAGAGACAGAACTCTATCAGGAAGGTGAGGAGGATATAAACTATGATAAATTTACCCTTCCTATTTCCAATCTCAAAGAAGGCATGGAAAATATAGTTTTACTGGGTAAAATTTTAAAATGTTTCTCTCCAAAAGAATTTCTGCGTAAGGATAATACTATCGGAGCAGTTTCTTCATGCATTATTGGTGATAATTCAGGTGAAATAAAAGTTATCATGTGGGATGAGAAAGCAACAGTAATGAATAATGATTCTTTCAAAGAAGGCGAATTAGTACGGGTTCTTGGTGATTATACCAAAATAAATCGAGATAGAAACCTAGAAGTTCATTTAGGAAAAAAAGGTAAGATGATTTTAGCACCTGAAGATATAAATTCAAAAGTTAAAAAAAAATTAGAAAAAATCACGTATAAAAAAAAAGAATTCAATAATCATTTTTCAATTAATTCTCTAATTAATAAATATTCATTTATTCAAAAATTAAAAGGACAGGTCCACATTAAAGAATTCAAGGAAATTTCTAAAAAGGATGGTGAAAAAATGTTTCTATTGAAGCTAATTTTAACTGATGATTCTGGATCTGTTTGTGTGAATATTTGGGGCATGAACGCTATAGAAACCTTAAAACTAATTGAAGAAGGAGATCATATCCTTGTAAAAAATCTTTCTGTAAAATTCAATTCTTATACTAGTGAAAAAGAGCTTTCCTTTACTAAAAATTCTACTTTAGAAGTAGTATCTTTTTAAAAGATTTTTTGAAAAAAATATCCCACCCACTTTATTGTTAGCTTACCTTTTCTTTCTTTTTCAATAATTGGCTCTTATATTCATTTGCCTTAAGATGAGTGGGTGTTATTTCTAATGCTTTATCATAATATTTTAAAGCTTCCTGATAATCTCCCTTCTTCTCATATGCTTTTCCTAGTATTATCCAACCATTAACGTATTTCGGGTTTATAGTAAGCACTTTTATCCAACTTTCAATTGTTTTATCATAATTTTTGGAATAAGAATATTTAACAGCTTGATGAAAGTATTTGTTATAATCCTCTACCTTTATCTCTTCTTCTTCATTATCTTTTTCTTTTTTTTTTGGAATATTCATTACCTCTTAAAGTGATTTACATTGAACATTTTATAATTTGTATATTGGCATTCAAATATTTATAAGTGTTATTGTGAATTTTTCATTTTTAATTTTTTTCTTTAAATACTACTGCTTAACTCTTCTTATAAAACACTAAAGATGTGATAAAATGTCATTTTATGTACCAAGAGTATTGTATGAAAATGAAATTGCTGAAGTGCTAGATGAAATTCGATATAGCTATGGAAAGTTAACGAGAAAAGGGTTTATTTATGGTCTCATTGCTATTGATCAAGACGCAAAAATCATTGCAATCGATTCACGGTTTGATCGTAAATTGAATTATTGGGATTTGAGCTCTATTGGAGCAGCCTTATATGGAGTTGCTCGCCAGGCTCAAGACTTCTTTGATACTCAAGCTTTAATTAGAGCCACATTGATTTTCAAAGATTTACAATTATATGTAAAATCGGTTGGTAATGTGGATCTTCCCCAAAAAGGAAAGAGAGAGATCTTAGTTATCTTATTGGTTAACAATGAAGTAAATATTGGTGTCCTTATTTTACAAATGACCAAATTCGCAGAAAAAATACGTAATGCCATCAAAAGAAACAATGAAGTCATGACTAAATTAGAAATGAATGAAGCAGAGCTTAAGAAATATCTTAAAAATCTAAAACAGAAGGTATTTGGATCTACCTAGGACATTTATGGAGGAGGATATCATATTGTCAATAGGTTCAAATGATGTAGAAGATATTAAGAGAAATGAAATAGAAATGAGCAAAGAAACTACTCCAAAGGCTCTTAAGGAAATTTTACAATTTAAGATTGTATACTGGGGTCCTGGTGAATCTGGAAAAACAACCAATTATTTTCGGTTGCGTGAAAAGTTTAACGGAATAATATTAAATAAAGGAGTTTCAATTGAAACTACGGATGGAAGAACTTTATGGCAAGATTCTATTAGGATTTCCTTTTTTTTAAATCTTGGAGAAGTAAAATTCAATATAATTGCTCAGATAGTAACATGTACAGGTCAAGAACGCTTTCTCCAAACCAGAGAATATGTACTTGATGGAGCTGACGGAGTGGTCTTTGTTGGAGATTCTAAGCTTCAAAAAATGGAACAAAATAAACGTAGCTTTCGGGAATTGGTAAGCTTTACCAAGAAGATTAAAATTCCTTATGTAATACAACTAAATAAGAGAGATTTAGAGGATGCAGTAACGATTGAAGAGTTTAAAAAACAACTAGGTTTACCATCTTCAGATACTTATGAAGATGGAACCGCAGTGGTATATCCTGTAATTGCACTAAGTGGAGAAAACGTAAAAGAATGTTTTGAAGATTTGATTATCCAAGTTATTTTCAATTATTTTAAGAACAAACTCAATCTAATTTAAGTTTAATTTAACAATTATTTTTTAGGTGGATTCATTGGATACGGGTTATGATTTTTTACAGCCAGAATTTTTAAATATTTTATTCTTTCAGCAAAAAAGTCTAGTCATTGCTCCGTATGTGGATTTGAAACATCTTCATTCTCTTGAAATCTTTACAGCAGGATTTAACGTTGTTGATTTAGACTCCACAGCGCTACATAATATCCGTGAAATACTTGAACTAGAAAATAATAATACATATTCTCAAACTCCGTGCTTCTTTTTTATAACTAATATTAACAGCAATGAGATTCATGAAATCATGGAATTAGATAACATCCATTGCGTTATAAATGCAAATGAAAAAATAGATTCCACCATTGATGATGGCCATTTTGTTTTTTATAACAAAAAGAATGGGTCTTTTTTAAATTATAATCCAACTAAGACTAATTTAGAATTTGAAAAACAATTAATTGACACTTCTAAAAATAAATCTATCTTACAGGATAAAATTTTGCGAATAAAAAGTATTGCCACCACTATTTTTACTGAAATAAATGAGGAATTAAGTATAAATAGCCGTAAAATTGCTCAAATCCTCTCTGAGTATGATCCTAAATATTGGGATAAAATTCTAGGTTTTACACGACTCTATTATAAAATTGAGATTCCTGAGATCGATGTTAAGTTCTCTATTAACCAAAAGTCAAAAAATTCCAATAAAAAACCGTTAATTGATTTCTCAGATGAGTATCATACTATTGTATCTAGCAATAGAAAACTTGGTCGTGAATTTATTCAATTACTTCATGATTATCGCAGCAGAAAAGTAAATTCTTCAAATTTAGATCTGGAACAACTATATAATCCTCAAAAACTCTATGATTATTTACGAAATCACCATTGGAAAAATGGAATTGATAAGGATTTTTTAACTGAATGGCAAAAAATGAACAACACAAAATATAAATTAAATGAGGATGATCTTTCTGATTTTCATAAAATTTTTAACATTCTTAAAGCTCCAGAGGAAATCCTAACCGATATCTCAACTGATAGTATAAATTATGATGAAAATATTACTAATAACAATAATATAATATTTACAAAACAAATTAAAAGTAAAATATCATCTTCCAATTCAATTCCTTCAATTAAGAATTTCTCGCAATTCAAAAAATGGGTTTTAAACAAATTAGATCAAATTGAAAAATTGCTGTAATTACAATTTTTTTCCTTTAAATAAGTTTAATTAATAAAAAATTTATGATGATTCAAGAACCAATTAAAAGGAAAACAAATCTATCTGTTATGCAATGTAGGATATGCCACAATGATACAAAAAAACAATCAAAAATCGTAAAGTTAGGAAATAATTATGGAATAATTTGTAGTGAATGCTCCAAAATGTTTTCAATTGAAGATATTGACTTAGCTTATAATATGTTTACTGCGTTTGGCGGATATTTCGGGATGCTAAAAGATACAGTATCTTCTACGTATAAAATTATAACAAAATTAGTAGAAGAATATGATATGCAAGAAAAAGATTTAAAAGCAACTGAAATTGATGTAAAAGTCCTTCATAAAGCATTGCTCTATGGTATTACTCCGAGACAGCTAATACAAGGTGTTAAATTGTTACACGAGTAATTTCTAAATAAATTGGAATTATTGTATTATCAGAAAAAATTTTAGAGATCTTTAAATAATGAGAATCATACATTTTTTTTAGTAGACTTATATCCGGTTTACAAATATGGATAAGGAATATCATTGTCCCCGATGTCAAAATCGTAATATAATTGAATATCCAGATTCAATTGAATGCCCAAAATGTGAGCTTGAATTTGATAAAAAAGATTTAACACTCTATGATGATGATCAAATTCTTTCTCTTCAAGAAAAATCAGGTTTTGTTAATTTTTTTGAAGATTAATATTCACTTTTTAAAGCATCTCATGTGTTTCCGACAATAAAAAATCTTTAACTTTATCTGAAAATAAAAAAATTTCTTCTCTCCCTTCTATTATTAACATACTATTTTTCTAAATTCATATGGAAAAGCCAATCTCATATTTTGATTGGAAATTACATTTTCGGAATAATTTTCCTCATAAAAATGGTAAAAAACCTTCTAACTTCAAATTAACTTCTTTAAATGAATTCAAAATTTTATTACGGAACTTTTATAAAAAAGAGAGTCTACTTAAAAGTGGAGGGATAATATCCTCTCAATTCGACTTTCAAAACTTAAATTTATCTAATGGCATGATTATATGTACTATTAAAAATCCGTCTACTCAGGAATATCAAATCGAAATTAATAAAGAAGGCATATATATTCACCACAGATGTCAAGAATTTCGGAATCTCAATAAATTTAAAAAATATTTTTGTTCTCATTTAATACGATTATTCTTCATATTAAAGGAAAATGATAAACAAAAAACGGTTGAATTATTAAAACATATAGCTACACATGACTATAATTTTTTCCCAAATATTAAAAAGAAGAATAAAAAGTAAAACTTTGTAATCATTTTGAAATTGATTTTTCAAGTACTTTAAATAATTATATTATGATATCAATTTGATCACAAATTTTCAATAGTCTATTCCTATAATTCCAACTCATTGGATGCTATTATTTTCGGAAATATGTTTCCTACATATTTCCTCCTACTTTTCAATTTTAATAGTCTCAGATTGTAGAAAAAAACGTTTTAAATTAGAAAAAGTTAATATTTTTCTCTTAAAAATAACATCAGTGATTTTTGGACATGAAGTCTATTTTCTGCTTCATCAAATACAACGGAATGTGGTCCATCAATCACTTCTGCTGTTTGTTCATAACCTCGCATTGCTGGTAAACAATTCATAAAAATAACATCACTTTTAGCCAATTCTATAATTTTTGAATTTACTTGGAAAGCCATGAACGCCATTTTCCTCTCCTCTTCTTTTTCAATTGGAATTCCGTAGCTCATCCAAGAATCAGTATATATAATATCTGAATCTATTGCTGCTTTAAAAGCGTCATGCAAAACATTTATTTCTGCTCCAGTCGCTTTTGATAATTCTTCTACTTCATCCAAAACAACTTGTTCGGGAATATATTCAGCTCCATTGGGACAAGCTACGTCCATCTTAAAACCATATAGTGCGCACATTCGCATTAAGTCATAAGTTACGTTATTATACGCATCTCCAAAATACGACATTTTTAAATTAGATAATTGCCCTCTTTTCTCTTTAATGGTCATAAAATCTGCAAGAATTTGACAAGGATGAGCAAAATCATCAAGCATATTAATAACCGGAACATGGGAATGTTTTGCTAGATCCCAGATATCTTCCCTTTTATAAACTCGAGCAGCAATTAAATTTACATACCGAGACGCAACTTTTGCGGTATCATGAATGTTTTCCTTTTTTCCAAGAGGAGAATCTTTTATCGAATAGAATATGGCATGACCACCTAACTGTTGCATCCCTGTTTCAAAAGAAATTCTTGTTCTCAGTGATGGCTTCTCAAAGAGCATTAATAATGTTTCGCCCTTTAATGCGGTATTGAATTTTTCAGGATTTTTTTTAATTTCAATAGCTTTATTAATTACATTCTCACATTCTTCTTTAGAGAAATCTGATATTTTTAATAAATGTCGAACCATTTCTAAGATCTCAAAATAATTAATAATAGTTAAATAATAAAAGGAAAGATTAGATATAAATCAGATAAGGTCAATTACTGAGAATTACTTAGTAAGCTAAATTTTAGCGATGATTAACTTTTAGACAGGACGGCGTAATACTTTTCCTGGAAATTTTCGTTTTTGTTTATTGTTATCTACAGCTATAACTCCATTAACGATTACATAGGGGATACCTTCAGGAAACTGATGCGGTTCCTCATAAGTGGCTTTATCAATCACGGTATCTTGGTTAAAAATAACAAAATCTGCCCAAAAGTTTTCCTTTATTAGTCCACGATCAGTTAACCCTAATCTCAATGCAGGAAAAGAAGTCATTCTCCGAATGGCATCTTCTAATGTTAATATCTTTTCTTCTCTAACGTACTTGCCTAAAATTCGTGGATAGGTTCCATAAAATCGAGGATGATATGTACCAAGAGTAGGTCTATTTGGAACTCCTAACCCATCAGTACCAACCATATGATATGGACCTGTCATGATTCTACGGATGTCTTTTTCTCCCATCGTTTCAAGTGTTACAGTAGAACCCCCCTCATCATCAATTAAAATTGAAAATAATGTCTCCCACTCATCTTTCATTCCTTTAAGTTTTGTAATTTCTGGTATACTCTTGCCTTCAATATCCTTCCATTTCTCAGATACTATAGATGATAAATAAACACATTCAAATCCATTTCTTTTAATAAAATTTTCCCATCCATCTGTTTGATTAGATGCTTCTTCTTTGATTCTTTCTTGATTAGTTTTTTCTTTTATACGTTCAAGCAATTTATCAGGGCCCCCCTCATGTACCCATGGTGGAAGTAGTGCATTTAGGAAAGTAAATCCTCTATTATATGGATATTGATCATATGTAATGCTAACGCCACGATTGTTTGCTTCCTCGATGAGTGTTAAAGTTTCCTTGCTCTTACCCCACGAAATTTTTCCTGAAATTTTATGATGTGCAATATGACCCCCTCTGCATCCAGATTTTTCTACAATTTCTACAACTTCTTTAATTGCATTAATTACATCTTTTCCTTCATCGCGAATATGAGAAAAATACAATCCACCATACTGAGTAACTACTTTAACTAAATCTATGATCTCTTCAGTTTTAGCATAAATTTGTGGAGCATAAATAAGACCAGTACTCATTCCGAAAGCACCAGCTTCCATTGCTTCTCTAACGTATTCCTTCATCCTCTCAGTTTCAGCAAAAGTAGGGGGGCGATTCTCATATCCCGGTCCACCAGCAATTCGTATATTTTCAAATCCAACGACTGGTACTAAATTTATTGTGCATTGGTCTTTTTCTAATTTAGCTAAATATTCATTAAAAGTATTCCATGTGAATGCATAATCTTCATAAAGAGAAATTACACGAGCATAAAATCTTCGAAAATCTTCAACATGATCGGGGTGAATGGGGGCAAAACTATTTCCACACATTCCTATAACATTAGTGGTTATACCTTGACGTACAAAAGATTCCACCCTATTAAAAATTGGCAAAATAAAGTCAGTGTGAGAATGCATATCGATGAATCCTGGGCAGATAATCATCCCTTTTGCATCAATTTCTCTAGCTCCTTCATTACCAATTTTGGATCTTATTTCTTTTATCTTCCCATCTTTTATTCCAATTTCTCCACGATACCATGAATTGCCTGTTCCATCAATAATTCTTCCATTTCTAATTATTATATCAAAACTCATTTTAACATTCTTCATTATATAATTTTTATTTTAACTCTTCTTCTTGAGAAAATTCACGAGAACATCTAAGATCGGTTAAAATTTCTTTATCTTTTGATGTTAATTTATTAGTTATAATTCGACTCATTACTTCTCCTACTCCTGGACCTAACATAAAACCCTGTCCGCACATACCAACAGCATTTATGTATCCTTCAATATTATCAATATTTCCTAGTATTGGATTTCCATCTGGAGTCATAGGATATAATCCCCGCCATGTTCGTCTTATTTTTATATTTTTTAGCCGAGGTAATAATCTTATCATGCGTTTTGCTATTTGGGGTAAAAAAGAACTTGTTTCTCTTCTATCTACTCCTAGGATATTAGGTTTAGGTGTTAAACAAAAAATTATTTTACCTTCTTTATTTTGATAGAAATAGTAATTCTTAGAATCTCCAAATATGGGATCTACAGCTGGTTGAATATCAACCACCATAGTTGAGAAAAAATTCTGTACTGGTTCAGTTATACCTGCTTCATGTGATTCAGGTGCTACTGGCAAAGCAGTTCCAATCATTTGACCTATATCTTTTGCATATGCTCCAGCAGCATTAACTACATTTTGAGTTTTGTATGAGTTCTTAGTAGTTTTAACTCCGACTATTTTACCATTTTTAGTTAAAATATCAATTACTTTTTCATTGAACTTATATTCTGCTCCATTATTTCTGGAATGGCGATACAACGCATTTAAGGATAATAAAGGTGAACAATTGCCATCCTCCGGGCTGTGAGTTCCCCCATATAAATTTTCATCATTAATTCCTGGAATTAATTCTTTAATTTTTCCGGGCTCAACATAATCAATATTAAGCCCATAGCCTTTTTGAAGTTTAACTGTGTTTTTTAGCAGTTCCTCATCTTGTTCTGTAAAGGCCAAAAACGTATAACCACCCTGAGACCACCAAATATCATCTCCATATTTTTCTTCCCAAGTAGAAAAGATTTCAATAGATTTTTGACATAACCAAATCTTACTTTTCTGGGAATGTGTAGCTCTTATCCCCCCTATTGCATGCTTGTTGTCAGCTTGTGCCACTGATGGTAAGACATCGATTACCAGAGTTATTAAATTATCTTTTGATGTTGCTAAAGCTGTTGGAACTCCTATGCTTCCAGCTCCAATGATGATAACATCATATTCCGTCATAATTTCTATTCCCCTTTCTTATGTCTAACTTTAGCAAAAATGCCCATCGGAACCTCAATAAATAAAGGACGGTTTGTTCCTTGGTTTATTTGATCATCAGAGAAACCTTCTTCGCGGAAAATTCGATTAATAAGAGGTGTACATGTTTTACCTCCACAAGCTCCCATTCCAGCTTTAGTTAAAGCTTTTAGTTCGTTAAAATCTCTTACACCATATTGTATCCATTTCCGTATTTCTCCCACACTCACTCTTTCGCAACGACATACAATAATATCATCATCTGTAAAAGGAGTCTGATAATAATCTATAGGCTCGTTATAAGATGTCTTTCTTAGTTTGATGCCCACAGCTTTCTTGGCTATTGTTGAAGGTAAACTAACAGTAATAAGTTGTGTTCTAGGGAATTCTGGTAATATCCGTGATCGTACTATTTCAAATTCTCCTAATTCTTCTTCATTGCCAACCACAACAACGTTTTGTCCTTTCTCGATTTTTTTATCACTTAATTCAAGTGGAAAAGTGACCCGTGGATTATTCTTATCTTTTTTATAATCAACTAATGTTACTGCTAATCCAGGGCATACTGCAACACAATTCCCACACCCTATACATTCTTTCTCATCTTTGAAATAAGGTAATTGAGTGATAAGATTATCTATCGTTTCTATCTGTTCTTGAGGACATACGGTTGTACAAGGATTACAAGGGATTTCTTGATTACAGTGAAATAATGGAAAAATTCCTTCTTCTTTAGTTGTATGTTCAGTTATAACCGGTGAAGGAGGTTTTGCTTTCATTATATCGGCAAAATTTCGTAGCTTATCTATATTTTCATCGAAATCTATTTTCATTTCTTTCAAAATTCTCAAAGCTTCAATTTTCCCAGTGAAGATTGCTGCCGATGCTTCTGCGATTTCTTGTGCATCACCAGCGGCCCACACTTTCATGTTAAACTCTTTGGCTTTATGATAAAACTCATCTACTGAATTCAAACCGACAGCAATGAGTATAGTATCACATATGAAGGTTTGTTCAGATCCTTTGATAATATTATTATTTTTATCTAATTTTCCAATAGTAATTGACTCAACCTTATTATTTCCATTTGCAGAAACAACAGTGTAATTTAAGTAAATTGGAATACCTAATCTTCTAAGTTTATCTTCATGCACTTTGTATCCTCCACATTGAGGTAATACTTCAACCAACCCCACAACTTCTATTCCTGCTTGAATAGCATGATACCCTGCGATTAAACCAACATTCCCTCCACCTACAATAAATATATTGTTAGCTGATTTTACCAAATCTCTATTTACTAACGTTTGAAACGCACCAGCACCATAAACTCCTGGAAGAGTATTGCCAGGAAACACTAACATTTTTTCTCTTGCACCAGTCGCCACTAGGAAATATCCTGGTTTTACCAATACATATTCTATATTATTTTTTAAAATTCCTACAATACCATCGCTAAAAACAGCTATAACAGTGCTATTTAACCACACATTTACCGTTTTCAATTCTATGACGGAAGCTCCAAGAATTTCAGCTATTTCAATTCCCCTCTTTCCGGCATATACATCTTCTTGTGAGCCAAAAAATTTATGCGTTTGAAGTACTAGTTTTCCTCCTAAATGATCTTTATCATCAACAAGGATCACATTAAGACCATAATCTCCTAATACCTTAGTAGCTGATAATCCAGCTGGACCAGCGCCTATAATAAGAACCTCAGTATCAATTATTTCCGGATCTCCAACTTCTACAGGAATGTCAAGTGGAGGCAAGTTTGGGAGCCCATTACAACTTTCAATAATCATCTCCTCTTTAAGGGGTGTCATACATGCCTTAACAGGAATATCATTTGCAATCACATTACACTGCGAACATTGACCATTTGCGCAAAAAATACCTTGAGGACTTCCGTCTTTTACATGATGGCCAAAAATCTTGATTTTATTAAGAAAAAGAGCGGAGGATATAACCATTCCCTCAAATCCTGTTAACTCCTTCCCATCAAATTTAAATTTTATTTTCTTTCTAATAGGTATCTGTAATATGGGGTGTTTAGTTATATTCTCCATCTGGATTCATAGGTTTTTTTTAAGTTATTTAATTTTATTGATATGGATTAATAATGCTAATGACATCATCAAAATCAATACTTAATTCTCTGATTTTTTCAATTGTGGGACAGCCTTTTACAGTCCATCCCCTTTCCTTATATACGGCATCTTGTAATTTCTCATATTGTTCCTTTCGATGTTGGCGCAAAATTTTTATTTTCTCTTCAGTAGATTTATTAGAGATATCTATTCCCAATTCATTAAGTTGTTTATCGTATCTATCTTTACGACTTTCGTATTCAAGGGGAGTAACTGGCCCCATGGCTCTATAAGGAAAATTTGAGTCATGCTCCCGGAGGCCTTTACCTTGTCTAATATTAAAAATGCGCTGTAAATTATAAACTCTCTCAGACATCTTAATTAAATCATCTGGAGTCGATTTAAATCCTGTAACCGCAGAAAAATATTTGGCATACCATTCAACGTGGTCAGGAACTTTTGCGCGAACTAACTCTCCCGTTTTAGGATCTTTAATTGGATAATCTGCTTGGCTTTCTGGTTGTATATCATTCCAAGGCAATTTGCATAGTCCACAAAGGCTAAACCAAGTACGCCACAGAGGAAACCAGTGTAATGCTCTCGCTTTATCCTCAAATGTCGGTATTGATTGCCTTATAACATCTTCAAAGATTAACCATGCCTCATCATGTTGAGGTCCCTTATTTGTAAGACCATATCCTCCTTGTTGTGAAAGTGATTCTTTAGTAACATATTCAGAAAATTCTAATCCTTTATGTTCCATGCCTATATCGTTGACAAATTGAGGATCCGCATCATATTTTTCAATGAAAATCTTTTTCATTTCTTTTATACCTTGTCCTACAACAACGCCAAAGTCTTTCCCTTTAGCCATCTGATGTATTAATTCTATAGCTCCTCTGGCATTGCCAAAATTAAGTTCTAATCCTCCAGTAATCTCTTTATTTAATATCTCTGCTTCATAACATTCCATAACAAAAGCAATTCCAGTTCCTACCGAGATAGTATCAAGACCATAGGTATCACAGTAGAAATTCGTCTCTAAAACCCATTTAGGATCCCACATACCCCAATTAGAGCCAACACCCGCTATAGTTTCATACTCGGGTCCATCTACTATAACTTTTTCGCCCTTAAATGGGCCTGTCATGACTTCATAATCTTCAGAATAATGAGAGCAACTAACGGTACAACCAATCCAACATCCATCTGCTCCCTCTTTACCTGAATATATTTTTCTCCAGACGTCTCGGGCAAAAGGGATGTCTTTTCCTGGTATATTTTTATGAGCTCCAAATCTAAAATTTTCAGTAGGCAAGAGATCAGCAGCATTCATTATATCTGGTAGATGTCCTGTTCCAACTCTCCTCATTTCATTCTGATGAGGATCAAGTTTCATTACCTCTTGAGTATGTTTTATACCAAATTCTCGCGCTTCTTTTAAATCCGCAGGATTATTAGAATTAACTGTTGCTTTAGGAGAATGACATACCAATGCTTTTATTCTTTTATCTGTAAAAACAGAACCAATTCCTCCTCTTCCTGCTTGCTTACAAGATGCCCAATTTCGCCCTCTTACAAACCAAGAAAAATTTAACATGCCCCACTTAGTGTGTCTTGCAGCAGGGCCAGTACTTACAACTGAAACGCGCTGTTTTTCATTTAAATCTTCGGCATATTTCTCTGTAAGTTGCTGAGTAAGTTCATGAGAAAAATTTGACAGATTGTCCTCGTTTTCGACAGATTCAATTTGTACAATGTGATTAATACCATCAATGAAAATTATTACATCTTTTTCAGCCTTTCCTTGAATTTCAATGGCATCAAACCCAGAAAACTTAAGATAAGGTCCAAAATATCCTCCAACATTAGAATCAATGATGATCCCTGTTAAAGGTGAAATTGTGGTAACAATTGATTTACCTGATCCAGGATAAAAAATACTCCCTCCTAAGGGTCCGGAAGAAATGCAGATTTCATTTTCAGGATCATCCCACTTTACTGTTTTATCTTTCGGAAGAGAGTTCCACATAAGCCATAAATCAAAACCTTTACCACCAATGAATTTTTCTTTCATTTCATCAGTGACAGGTTTGATTATGATCTCCTTTTTAGAAAGATCAACATACAAGGTTCTATTAGCATAACCTTTTTGAACTTCGTGAATATCATATTTTTTTTCCGCTAAAATCATAGATTTTCACTCAATTAAGTTCTGATTATTAAATTAAAAACATGATTTTAAACTATGGATGATTAAATGAGGCTATAGAATTAAATATTATTTAATTTTAACTTAGAATTCAATTTCCTAAAATACAGTATTTTATAACGCTTCAAGAGTAGCGGTCGGGTGCAACGCTTTGTTAGATTTTGTTATTATGCTCCACAGTTATTACTACATTTCCCTTTTTGTGCCCTTTATCAACGTAGCCATGAGCCTCGGCAATTTGTTCCAACGGATAGCGTCTATCTATTACCGATATTAGCTTCCCCGCCTCAATAAGCTCTTTAAGGAAGAGTAGATCTTCAATACTTTTTTTCATTATCCCCTTATTAACTGTCAAGTATGTTCCGTTCGGAGTTAGTGCTTTCTTGCAATTTGAAAACGAGTTTTTTCCAACGGCATCAAAAATAATATCATAAGTCTGACCGCTTTTAGTAAAATCCTCTTTAGTGTAATCAATTACATTGCCGGCTCCCAGAGATTTCACCATATCTAAATTCGTGGTACTGCATACTCCGCTAACTTCTGCCCCAAAGTGCTTGGCAAGCTGAACCGCAAACGTACCTACACTTCCAGAAGCTCCATTGATAAGAACTTTTTGTCCGCTCTGGATAGTTCCTTTCCTAAGATAATACAACGCTGTAAGCCCCCCTGTAGGAACGGCGGCTGCTTCCTCATAAGTCATATTAGCTGGTTTTATTGCCACAATGTTAGGTCCAAGAAATTTATTTGGTAAAGGTTCTTCAAGCAGACATACATACTCGGCATAAGCACCAAAACTGGGAGCTGCAAAAATTTGATCCCCTTTCCTAAATTGTTTTATATCTTTACCTATTGCTTTAATTTCCCCAGCTAGCTCGTGTCCTAATATAGGCCTTTTTGGTTTTCTGAGACCGTACATTGTTCGCGCGAAGGGCCGTAACAAGGGAGAAATATTTTTCAAGCCACTTCGAAGTATCACGTCCGCTACTGTTACTGTTGTTGCATGTATTTTTACCAGAATTTCATTGTCCTTGGGAGTAGGTTTTTCTACCTCTTTGAGCTGAAGTACATCCGGTGGTCCATATTTTGTGCATATAATTGCTTTCATGAATCCTTATTAGAATGCATTCTATATAAATTGATGATTTCTTTTCATGACCAAGTCTTAAAGGATCAACAACAATAAATAATGGATCAGTAATATAAAAAGAGATTTCATTATTCCCTATATCAAATATTATTTAAATGAATTTAAAAAAGAAATTTAAGTTGTTTTACTCTAAATAGGGTAGTTTTAAACCTTACTAGCTAGCTCTTTAGCCCATTTACGAATATTATCCCAATTTCTAGTATCATAGACTCCTGGCTCTGTTTCTTTAATTCCTGCCGCGACAAAATTTTCTTTTTCTGCATCTAAGAATTTTCTATAAATTTTAGACATCTGATTATAATCCCAAACACCTCCAAACATGGTCATCGATATTGGATTTAAACCATATTTAGAAGCTTTATCTTCAAGGTATTTTTTTGTAATTCTCTTAATTTCATCATATTCTCCTTTATGTTCTATGAGCGCGCGTCCACCAGACGACACGAAGATCGCCACTTTCTTTTTCTTGAGTTCACTACTAAACTTCTTTAAAAATGCTTTGGCTTTACTCGTCCACATTTCCATTCTCATTCCACTCCCAATAATAACAACTTCAAATTTAGTGATATCTTTGACCTTCTCTTCTTTGAGATTTACAACTTCTACCTCAAATCCTTCACCTTGAAGCACTTTGGCAATTTCTTCTACAGTACTAGCTGTTGCTCCGTAACGAGTACCATATGCTATTAAAATTTTGATTTTTTCCATTTTATTTCTCGATTAAATGATTATTATTGTTATAAACATAATTTTAAATTATGCATGATTAAATGAGATTTTATAATTAAAAAATACCTACTTTAGATTTTCCTCAATAAATTTATCCAATACTTCTTCTATTGTTGGACTTTTTATAGCTTCAATATCATAACTTACTCTTACAATTGGTTTATTGCTATTTATTAATTTTTCAAGATCTATTGGACTACCATCAATAATTACTTCAGCTTCCGCTTTGTTTAATGTATCTTCCATGTCCTTGATTTGTTGGTCGTTATAACCCATTGCTGGGATAATTTCAGTGATTTGAGGAAATTCTTCAAATACAGTTTTCATTGTTCCTGTTAAGTAAGGTCGGGGATCAACAATTATGGCTCCGTTATTTATAGCAGCAACATACCCTGCTCCATATGCCATATTTCCATGTGTTAGAGTAGGGCCATCTTCTACAACGATTACCTTTTTACCATTGATTTTATGAGTATTATCAACAGTAACAACAGAGTTAGTGTAAATTTTTATCGCGTTTGGATTGAGTTTATTTAAATTATCTTCGACTATTCTAACATCTTTCGGTTTCGCACTATTCATTTTATTGATAACAAACGCATCAGCATATTTAGCATTAACTTCTCCAGGATGATATTTAACTTCATGACCAGGCCTTAACGGATCGACAACAATAAAGAGTAAATCAGTAATATAGAATGAAATTTCATTATTTCCACCATCAAATATAATAACGTCTGCTTCTTTTTCAGCTTCTCTGATAATTTTTTCATAGTCAACTCCAGAATAGATTACTAACCCTTGCTCGATGTAAGGTTCATATTCTTCCCGTTCTTCAATTGTACAATCATATTTATCTAAATCTTCATATTTTTCGAAACGCATGACATTCTGTTTAACTAAATCTCCATATGGCATAGGTTCTCGTATTGCAACAACCCGATAACCTTTACTCTTTAAATATCTATATGTGGCTCGAGAAACTTGGCTTTTTCCACAGCCTGTTCTTACAGCACAAATAGCAACTACAGGTTTATTAGCCTTAATTTGAGTGAATCTTCCAGAGATTAATCGATAGTTGGCTCCTGCGGATAAAGCTTTAGATGCTTTATGCATCACTTCCTCATGGGATACATCAGAATAGGCGAATACAACCTCATCTACTTTATGAAGTTTAATAATCTCTTCTAAATGTTCTTCGGGAAGCATAGGAATCCCTTTAGGATAAAGCTCTCCAGAAAGCTCCGCGGGATACCTTCGTTGAGTTTCTTCAGTAGTACCAACATTTTGTTCTCCAGCTACTGTAAATGCTATGACATCATACTCATCATTATCTCTGAAGACAGTATTAAACAGGTGAAAATCCATACCCAAAGCCCCAATAATAACAACTTTCTTTC
>JBATUM010000287.1:0-2347 GCA_049671145.1 Promethearchaeia archaeon | reverse complement strand
ATTTTCATAAATATATATACTGGATTTAAATTAATTAAAAATATATTTAAAAAATAATTAGTAAACACTACTGATTTAGATTGTTCAATTCCAAATTTAATTTGGAATTCATTACAGAATTATAAAGAAAATAAAGATAAGATATAATTATGATTTTTAATAAACTTGTTAAAAAACTTTTTAATAAGTTTGGTTATGCTATTGTAGATACGAGAATTTATAATCCAGAAGATAAGAATTTTATTCCACACGATATTAAAGAGGAGTTCAAGGAGATTTTTAGCTTTTGCAGATCATTTACTATGACATCTATAGAACAAATGTATGCCGTGTATAACGCAACGCAATATATAGTAAAGAATAAAATTGAAGGGGATATTGTTGAATGTGGAGTATGGAAAGGCGGTAGTATAATGATAAGCGCTCTTACCTTATTAAAGATGAATGCAATTAATAGATTATTATATCTTTACGACACATATGAGGGTATGATAAAACCTACTGAAAGAGATATTAGAATCTTTGATAAAACTCCAGCTTTAAAAATTTGGAATAAAAAGAAAATGATAGAGAATCATATTGATTGGTGTTATGCTTCTTTAGAAGATGTAAAGGAAAATTTGTACTCGACAGGCTATCCTAAGGAAAATGTAAAGTTTATTAAAGGAATGATACAAGAAACTATTCCAAATATTATTCCCGAAAAAATTGCACTACTTCGTTTGGATACTGATTTATATGATTCGACCTATCATGAATTAACTTACCTTTATCCTAAATTGATGAAAAATGGCGTATTAATTATAGATGATTATGGATTTTGGAAGGGCCAAAAAGAAGCTGTAGATGAGTATTTTGTAAAACATAAAATTAACATTCTGTTAAATAGAATAGATGAAAAAGGAAGAATTGCTATTAAATCTAGTATTTGATCTTCATAGTATCTAATCATAAAGAACAAATTTATTGCAAAATAATCCAGAATTAATAATTAGAACTAGTTTTATTATAATTGATTTCCTTAAAAAACAGGTTTATTATTTTCTCAGTTGGATTTTGGGTTTTATCATAAAAGGAGTATCCCTCCGAAAGATTTTTAAGATCCTCTGAATATTTAGTGTAAAAATCCTTATTTTTAATTAATTTCTGTAATATATCGGTAAGTTCATTTTGATCTTTTACACTTATTAGAGATTTATCTTCCGTAAATACATATCTACTAGTAAAAATAAAATTAACATTAATAAAATCTAATAAAACAACAGGCGTTCCGATTATCATAGCTTCTAAGACTGTATTGGAAATTCCTGATAATAATAGATTACTTGATGCAATAAGCTCTAGAATATCATAATCCTTTACGATTATTGGATTGACTTCTAATTTATCTAAAACTTTTTTATGTATTATACCATTTTCTCGAGGGTGCAGTTTTATAATTAAATTATCAATTAAATTCAACTCTTTTAAGGAACTAACTACTGAAGTAATAATTTTTTCATTTGATTTATTATCAATGGGGCTTGTTGTTAGTAAAATTGTAAACTTATTGGCATTAAATTCATATTTTCTCGCATCAAATATATCCCTAATCTTTAATAATCTTTGAATTTTTCCTTTATGAAAATGTTGATAGCGAGGTCTTCCTGTTACTATAATTTTATCCTTTGGTTCTCCCTTACTCATAAGATACTTATTTTCAATTTCTCCAGATACCGTGATATAGCTCACTTCAGAATTTGTTGCGAGTTCTTCCATTATAGGAATTCCTGCATGAGGAATATAAACAACCGGAATATTTCTTAATTTAAAATATCCGATTTCTGATCTTCCTCTTTTTGAATAATCATTAGCAATTACAACTAAAGCTGGGAGATTATTTCCAATAAAATATATTAAGTTGTTTATAATGTTAAAAATCTTTATTAGATAAATGAAAAGATTATAATTATAAAAAATTGATAGAATATTGCATAAATTAAAGGTTTTGTAATGTAAACCATTAGCAATTTTTCCTTTATTAATAGAAATAGTTTTTCTAATCCTTAATAAATAACTAAATAATTTTGTTATTTTACTTAATTCAAGGAAAGTCTCACAAGAATAGAGTTTTGGATTAATATTTTCATATTTCAATAAACCATTATATACCGGTTTTATGCTATAAAATTGGTTTTTAGTATCAGTTATAAATAAAATTGTATTTTTTCTATTTTTAATTGAATGATAAGTATTCTTTGTTCTTCGCAATAATCGTTTTTTAAAAAATAGTGCTAAAGAAATTAAAATAAACTTTGAAATATTTATCATTTTGAAAAAATTATGACTCCTGATTAAAAAATTATCC
>JBATUM010000286.1:0-4327 GCA_049671145.1 Promethearchaeia archaeon | reverse complement strand
CCAGATGTCATTCAATTTGCTGATGCGCTTCCTAAAACGAGAAGTGGAAAGATAATGCGTCGAATTTTGAAGGCAATTGCTACAATGTCAGATGTTGGGAACGTAACTACTTTAGCTGATCCTTCTGTGGTGGAAACTTTGCTTGAAGAACGAAAGAAAATGGATGTAGAAATAGGTTAAATTAATTATTTATTTTATTTTTATATTTTTTATTTGAATCTATCTTGTACTTTGTATAAATGGTATCTCTTTCTTTTGCTCCTTTTCCCATTTTTTACGCTCTGAGCGTAATTTGAAGAGATTTATATCTTTATATATCAATCCTTCTTCTTTTGCAGGTATTAATCTTTCAGTGCGATCCTTTTCTGGTGTATATATATGAGATTCACCATATTCAGCAATATTCGCAAAAAAACAATAACTGTAAATGGATCTTCGAGCATCAAAGTGTGCAGCTTTAAAATCAGCTGTTACTGGTGTAAAGGCGGGATTAATAATGATATCTACAGGTGGTTCAAAATTTTTTAATTCTACTCTCAGATCCATATCTAAGAAATCTCGACATATAACAATGGCTACTCTTCCAAATTCAGTATTACAAACGATTGTTTTACGAGGGATGGAGCTTGTATCAATCTTTTCTTGAAATCTTTCCCCCCCAAAATGTATTGTGGCAGGTATATGTTTTTCTTGTTCCCAAAGAACTCCTTTCGGACCTATTACCACACTTATATTTCGTTTTGTTGCTTGATCATGATAAGAGCCAGGAATAATATACATTTCATAAACTTTAGCTAGATTTGATATTTCTTCTAAAAAGATGTCATAGTTAAAATCAATTGTCATTTCTGGAAAGATGAGAATATTTACTCCATTAGAATTAGCCATCTCTATCATTTTTTTTACAGTGGAACTAACTATCTCAATTTTATTTTCTTTAAGCGTCAGTAGTCCTGAAACTTTTAATTCAAAAAATTCATTTAAAATATCTCCAGTTTCAGAGAGCCCTATTTGAGCTATTCCAACTCTACTTCCCTCTCTTTGGATTTTAGGGTATTCTTTGAGTAAATCTTTGTAGAATATATTGTATTTTTTTTCAGTTTTGAATTTCTTCTCCAACACATCACTTATAGCTTCTGTTACATACTCTTTTAGATTTAAAATCTCAATTCTATCTTGTAATTTTGAATTCTGAATGAATAATGCTTTCCAATCTTCTAATTGATTGAAAACTTGATTTTGTTGAACTTTTATTTTTTTTGAAAGTAATTCCAATCCTTTATTATCTGCTATTGTGAGGGCTTTTTTTAATAAATCATTTGAAAGTTCAGCATTTCCCTCAATTAAAGCTAATTTGGCTTGAAGAGAATATAAATCTATTAGAGTGGTAATAGAACGTTGTTTATTAGCGACAATAGAGATTCTATTAAGTAAATCTTGAATTTCAAAAAGTATCTCCTCGTTTCCTGAATATTTTAGCTCTTCTAATAATAGATCACACAAATTCACTTGGATCATGAACTCTATTTGATAATCAAATTTTTCTTCAACTATTTCTTCAAAAATTTGTTGAGCTTGAAATTGATATTTCGCTCGGCGTTTATTTTTCAATATAATAGCTTCCCCAAATCTCTTAAAAAATTCTGTCCAAGGCCACTTATTCGCAAATTTAGAAAGCTCGTCCATAGAATTCTCAATTTGCTGGTTATCATCAATTTCTAGGGCTGAAAGAATCAATAATAAGTGAAATGTAATAAGATCGTAATCAAATATAGTATTATTATCTTCACATAAAGATTTATGTGCTTTTACCGCTTCTCTAAGGTATTCAATTGATTTCTTTATTTTATTTTGATAATAGTAAATCCATCCAATATTTCTAAGAGCATAGCAGTAACTATGCGTTACCCTTTGTTGAATATCTAAATTTTCATTGTAAATAGTCAATACTTTACGATAATATTCTAAACTTTTATGAAATTCACCCTTTCCACGATAAATTGATCCAAAAATAGAATGCACCGCCGAAAGCCCTCTAAAATGTTTCAGCTTTTCATAAAGTGCTAAACTCTCTTGGGCATATTCTGTTGCTTGATCTAAGTCTCCTTTATAGAAATTGACAAATGCTATTGACCATTTTGCAAGCGCGATGTACCGTTCATCATAAATTTCTTTGGCAAGATTTAACATTTTATGGAAATGATTCAATGCCTCATCCAATTTGCCTTGAGCTCGTTTGATCCAACCGATTGCTCTAAGCTGGTAAAACATGGATTTTTTATTGTTCAAAATTTCATAAATCGCTACGCTACGATCATAATTAACTATAGAATTTTCAAGATCCCCCTGAATAGATTGAATCGCGCCTTTTATAGAAAATAGTCTACCTATTCCATCCTTTACAAGGGAATTTTCTTTATTATCATTATTCATTTGGTTTATAATTTGTTCAGAAAGCTTAATTTCTTCATTAACTTGATCATAATTTTTTAAGGCCATTAATGCTACTAATTTTGCTATTCTTACACCAAATTTCTGAGTTAAGTTTATCTGGGTTGCATTTTTGTTTAAAAGGTTGTTAGTTATTGAAAGAACTTTATCAAACTCCCTTGATTTTAATAAAGTAAAACAATTTAAAATTAAATTATCAATATTCACTAATTTTTGAGAATGTTTATTTTTCTTCATTTTCCTCAAACAGCGTTAAATATCAATTATAATATATTTTCTATTGTATTTCAACCTTGAATATTCAATATTAAGTTCTATGAATGATTAATAAACAGATAGCTCAATTAATAATATTTATATTTTTATGAATATTGAAAGCAATTGCATCTGGAACTCCAATAGGGAATATTACAACATTAGTTAGCCCAGAAATCGTTATTAAACTGCTAGAAGAACGGAAAAAGTTTTTTAAACAGGAATTAATCTCTTATTATGAACATTTATTATAAGAGTAAAATGGCTCAGTAACGTGAAGGATGGTTCCTTCTCTTAATCAATTGGATGGAAAGGTAAATTCAGCATCTGATTTCAATGAAAATTCCTCTGAAAAAACAAAAGAAAATTAGGAAAATTTTATATTTTATTGAGTTAAACAATGTGTATGAAGGAAGAAACCCAAAGAGATCAACTCTATAAAGATCTGGAAGAACAGTTCCTTATATGGGCTAATCAAAATGATGATATTCGTGGGGCAATAGTTGTTGGCACTCGAGCGCAAAAAGAGCCCCCTATTGATGAATGGGCTGATTTAGACATTGTTATTTATACCATTAATCCAGATTCCCTAATTGATAACTCAGAATGGTTATCCAATTTTGGGGAACCAGTGTTATCTTACATTTATCAAATACCAGGATTATCTAAAGAACATCGAGTATTATTTAAGAGTGGATTGGAAGCTGATTTTGCTGTATCTCTCTATGATAAAGAAGAATATATTAAATTATTAGATCATCACCCAGAATTTATAGATTGGGTGGATCTCTTTGGTTTTAGATGGCGTATAATTTTGGATAAGGATGGGGTTCTAGATCAAATCTTTACCCTTATTGCGAAAAGAGAGAAATCAAAACCAGCTTATGTGTATAACGCCAAGATTATTTATATGGATCAGAGCATGCCTTCAGAAAATAAATTTTTGCAGAGAACGACTGAATTATTACATTTTTTCTATATGGTAGCTAAGTTAATTCGAAGAGGTGAAATCTGGAGAGCAAGACGTGCTTGTTCTGATTTTAAGGGATATGATCTTTATGAATATATCATGTGGCATACTTATGCTTATCAAGGTTTACAGTGTGAATTGGAGGAAGATCTATTAAGGAACATCTATCGAAAAAGATTTTTTGAGAAGTGGGTCGACCAACGAATCTTAAATGACCTAAAAAATATTTACAGTAGTTATGACGAGGATGAAGTCTGGCAAGAACTTCTAAAAACTTTGGAATTATTTGATTGGATCGTCAAAGAAATTGCTGATAAAGTGGGATATTCATACCCTGACCATATATTTCACAATCTAAAACAATTAGTTCAGGATTTGTATTCAAAAAGGAATTTAAGAGACATATAATTAGTAGTGTTTTAATCTTTGCTTTAATTTCCTGTGAAAATCGGATGGAAAGGTAAATTCAGCGTCTGATTTCAATGAAAATTTAGTGAAAAATTCCAAACAATTCTAAACATTTTCTAGTTCCTTATAAAGAGGTATAGCACTTGTTCTTTTAATAACCTCCCATTTCATAGGATATTTTAAATATTGCTCTAATTGACTTAAAATTCTGATTGTGTTAATCATGAATCCGTAGAATAATTT
>JBATUM010000285.1:0-47360 GCA_049671145.1 Promethearchaeia archaeon | reverse complement strand
TAATAAAACAATGAGTAATTTTAAAATTTCTTTTTCTCTGCTCCAATCACTTTTCTTTAACTCATCTCTAATTCGGTTATAAGGGCTCTCCGTTAATTGATAAGTTAATGCTTCCAAAGATTCCTTTGTGGGCGATTTCTCTTTTCTTAAACGATTACAAACCAGTATTATAGAAATAAAGGGAGCTACAAGGAAAATAAAAGGCAATGTAACCAGGGGATACGAGCCAAATAATGAGATCAATGAGAAAAAGTGAGAAACTATATAACCTATTCCTAAAGTTGTGTTTCCTTCTTCTCCAGGTTGGAGTTCGAGTTCAATTGGTGCCGTTTATAATTGAAAGACTATAGGTAACACCCAGTAGACTATATAGAATACAATTATTCCAAGCAAAATCCGACCATATAATTTCCCTATTATCTTTTTTTTTATAAAGAAATAAGGGATAGCTATTAGAAGGATAGGAATGATATTCAATAAAATTGTAATTATAATTTCAATGGCACTCATCTTAAATACTCTAGTTTTTTTAATTAAAATTAAGTTATTTTTAAATTAATTTAAGCAATTTTTCATATATTATTTTAGGTATTTTTTAAAATTTAAGATTGAATATTATGAAGATGAATAACAAATTAGGGATTGTCGTTCATGAAGATTTCGCGTTAAAGCATATACCACCTTATCCAAAACCTGCATTTATATCCTTTGAAAGTCCATTAAGAATTAAATCTGTAATTGAATTTTTAAATAAAAAGAAATTTTTTGATGATAATCGTATCATTAAGATAGTACCTGAATCTATTGATGAAGATATCCTTCTTTTAGCTCACTCACAATATCACATTGATTCAATAAAAAAAATATCAAATATGGGTGGTGGTTTATTAGATGAAGATGTTTTTGTCTGCGATGATAGCTTTGAATTAGCTAAAAAAGCAGTAGGTGGAGCTATCCAAGCACTTAAGAATGTTATTAATCAACAAGTTAATTATTCATTTGCTTTCTTAAGACCGCCAGGACATCATGCATTCAGAGAAAAAGCATCTGGGCTATGTATTTTCAATAACATTGCAACTTCAATTCTATATTTAAGAAAAAGATTGAATTATGATAGAAAAATAGCTATTATTGACATTGACAATCATTTTGGGGACGGTTTGGCCCAATATTTTTATGAGGACCCCACTGTTCTTTATTTTTCAATACATGAATTTGATTTTTCTCAAGCAGATTTAGGATTTTTAGATGAACTTGGTACTGGAAAAGGATTGGGTAAAAACATTAACTTTCCTATTCCTGAAAATTTGAGTGATGACCAATTTTTGGAGATTTTAGGCTTTCTTATTCCTATTTTGAAAGAATATAATCCAGATTTAATGATAGTTGCTGCTGGATTTGATATGTATTTTGCTGACCCTATAGGTAATTGTTGCTTAACTACTACTGGATATTATAATTTCACAAAGAATCTTATGAATGTAGCAGAAGAAATTTGTGATGGAAAAATATCTTTCATATTGGAAGGAGGTTATAGTATAATAGGTTTACAATTCTGTGTCTATGCGGTATTGTCAGCACTTCTGGATAAAGATTTTGAAGCACCAGAATTTGAACAAAATGTATTATCGAATGGAGTAAATAACGAACAATTTAGTAAAATTATGGAAGCATTGAAATTACAATTGAGCCCATATTGGAATTGTCTAAAAGATAAAACCTTTTCTTATTAGAAAAAAGTTTAAAAAAATTAAACTAAATCTTGAAGTTTTAGAGCAAAGCTCTGAATAGAGAATAGAGCATCTCTAGGTGTAATTTGGGGATTTATGTAACAAATTAATGCTCCTGTGCCACCTATAGGAATAGGTGCAATAATTATATGCCCTTGACCTTTGATATTAGTACCGATTTTACGTTCTTCAGTATTTTCGACAATCATATATTTAATACCTTGTAATGAGATGTTTGTCATACCCTTTTGACCCAATTCTAATTTAGTTTGAAGCAATTCATTTATTGTACCAAGATTTTGAGATAAATCCCAATTTTGAGTTTGAGTGATTAAATTTCCCGCTTTACTAACAACCGCTACCCCAAAAACGTTCTGTTCTTCATTTAATAAATCGTTTATAATCGATTCTATTTCAGATGACATTTTTCACTAAACTTTTAATTATAATTTTATTATATAACTATACAAACAATTCATATAAAAAATTAATTTTTATAAATCGGTGAATTAATTGGCATTCAGATTGTTTAAAAAAGCAGTTGTAATGGTTTTACGAGAAAAAAGGCAATTTATCGTATTTTGTCTGATGTACACTATTTTAATCTTTTGGACAAGTTTTTCAATTGAATTAATAATTGAAAGTGGCGGCTTAGGGATGGCTTCAGCATCATTTTTTATAGCTATAGGAGTAGGAATCTTTTTATCCCTCCTTTATGCGTGGATAATAGTGAGAAGAAATTCAAAAATTATCGCTACACTTAAATGCATTGGTTGGACGAATGGAGATATTAATTCTCTCGTTTCTGGATTTATTTTGTTTACCACAATTTTAGGTTTTATATTGGTTATTGAAGTTTTATTTCATTATGCTGCTATAGTTGGATATTTAGAAGCGGCAGCAGCAGCATTAAATGGGAGCACATATGATATTGCAGAATTACCTTTGGTCAGTTTATTACCAGTTGTAGTCACATTTATTATATTTTTATCATTCCAAATTATTGCGATATTATTAGCTAATAGGAAGATATTAAAAGTTAGACCAATAATCGCATTAAAAAGAGTAGGTGAATAATGAGGTGATAACAAATTCCAGTAGATAGAGATACCATGATTGAGGCTATTGATCTAAATAAGGAATACCGTAGAGCTGGTGCAATTATTCGAGCATTAGCAGATGTTAATTTGACAATTAAATCCGGAGAGTTTGTAATTGTGCAAGGTCCAACCGGATGCGGAAAATCTACACTTTTAAACGTTCTTTCAGGTTTAGATCTCCCCGATAGTGGAAGAATTATTTTTGATGGAGAAAATATTGCTCGCGCAACCGAAGACAGACTTAGTAAAATAAGAAGACAAAAGATTGGTTTTGTTTTTCAAGATTTCAATCTTGTACCTACATTAACAGCAGTAGAAAATGTTATGGCGCTTTTATGGCCTACTGTTTTACGTGAAAAAGAAATTGAAAACCGTGCCATAGCTGCTCTAAGAGATGTAAATTTACTCGAAAGGAAGGATCACTATCCCGTACAATTATCAGGTGGTGAAAAACAAAGATGTGGCCTTGCTCGAGCTATTGTACACCGACCAAGAGTTATACTCGCAGATGAGCCGACAGGTAATTTAGATCCAGAATCAGAAAAGCAAGTTATGGATTTATTGAAACAAATTAATAAAGACATGGAAACAACAATAATTGTCGTTACACATCGAGCATCATTAAATTCATACGCAGATAAAGTCGTACAAATGGAGAAAGGCGCAATAATAAAGATTCAATAACATTTGGTATATTCAAAATTTATTTTATTTTCAAATTTTTCTATTTTTTAATAAAATACCCAAATTAACTTATTAGAATTCTCTATTTCTATAAATTCCAATTTTTACCTCTTATATCAATTTTATAACATATAAAGATTGGACTAAAACAAAATTATAAATATAAAAATCGTGTTTGATTTTATAAGTAAATATCAATTGTTTTCAACATAACTTTTTATCGAGGATATTCTCATGGGATTCAACATAATAATTCTTTATCTTAAGGAGTTGATTTAAAATCGGTATAAAACGTGTTATTTGGAGCGGGATTGTTGGAATGATTTTTTTAGTTCCTCTATCATGGATTTCTTTTTCACTCTTAGATTTAACTGGTAGCATAACTGGGGGGTTAGTTGACGATTTAAATGTGGCCCTCGATTCATTAGGAGGAGGAGGAGGAATTTTATCGTTCCTTGCGAGCGCTTTTATAGGATTAGTAATGATTTTATTATTTCCGATTCACTGGTGCTTAACGTATCGCCCAGATGATGTTCTTTTAATAATCTCAGTCATTTTACCATGGGTTTTGACTTGTACTATTACCAGTGCGATTTCTGCGCATTCTCCAAGAGGAGGAATTCATACAAGTTTAGCAATCGGTATCGGTTATATCATAGTAGGTTTTGCCTTCTACTTTATTTTACCCTTGATATTTAGTGCGTTATTATTTCCAGGTTTTGCTTCTGCAATAATAGATGGTCTCTCTACAGGCTTAACAGATCTGCCATATCTCCTGGCAGTTTTTACGGCAGTTCTGGAGGGATGTTTGGTTGGTGCTGTGTTTGGAGCGTTTATTGGAAGTTTAAAATATAAACCTGCAGGAGGAAAAGCTAAAGTTAAGGAAAAAAAAGTAAAAGCAGAAGAAGAAGGTGAGCCTACGTTAGATGGAACTGATTTTTGCACTAATTGTGGAGCTAAAGTGCCCCCAGGAGTCGATTTCTGTACCAACTGTGGCTCTAAGATGAATAGATGACATATAATTTTAAATAATAATTTTTTATTTTTTAAACGGTAAACAGAACCATTTCTAAAAAGGACATTTTAAATTATTATATTATTATATATATCATAATCGAAGTTTTAAAGTTGGATTAAAACTATGTCAAAACAAGTTAAAGGGGTTATAGTTTCTCGTCTAATCATAGTGTTGGCTATAATTTTAGTCCCTATTAGTACTTTTTTAATTTATGTGTTTGTAGAATTTGATTTATGGTATTCGACTGATCCAACCTTAACTTTCTGGATAATAAAGATAGTCTGCCCATTAGTTTTTAGTATATCTTGGTTATTTATTTTAATATTATTTGCTAATCGTCTAGCAAATACCATGGACTCCTTTGATGATGTAATTGGTGTTGTGCCTTCAAGATTAAAGTTCTTTTATGGTATTAATGCAGTTTATATTCTTTTTATATTTGTATTTCCAGTAATAACTCCTATTATTTCAGTTTTAAGTTTTGCATCTTTTGCATGGCGTTTAACGACATTTAGGAAGGAAAGTTGGGAGGAAGATACAAAAGTTTCTTTTTTAACAAAGTTTGCAATGGGTTTTTTTTCTTTAATTCCAATCTTTTGTACAATAAGTATTATACACAAATATTTAGATTTACCATTATTTTTATGGAATGACATTTGGGTCCCTATTCTTCCTTATCTTTTTGACATTTCATACTCTCTATTCACAGCATTAGCCATTGGATCTTTAATTATTTTATTTTCAAACTCAGGAATAAGTGAATACGAACAGATCTTTGTTGATACTACTAAACAAAAGAAGTATTGGAATGTAAGAATTTTAGAAGTATTTCTATTTGGAATTTTCTTATATTTAGATTTGTATGATTATGAAATCATCGAGTTTTTTTACATTGTTGGATTTGCTATAATAATATTTATATCTATTGTGAATTTATTAGGGGAAAATCTAAATATAAAGGATTTAAGAGCCATTTATTTGGATACTTAATAGCAGCAGTTTTTATTGGGTCAAATGTAGTATTTACCTCTGATTCTGTGCTCTCTTTTAATTTAAGAATTTATAGTTTGTTAATTTCGGCAATCTTGTATATTATTGTGCTGATTTATACTTTTTATCAAGTTGAGTAATCATAAAAAAGTTATTTATAGCGTTTCCTAATCTATTTTCTTTTTACTCTAGAAAGGAGATAGTTATGTTAGTTTAATTTTAAAACCTAGAGTTTTACATTTCTTCAGTCTCAAGGTTAAATACTTTTTAAATTAAATAAAATAATAAAAAACATAACTCAGTATACTAGCTCAGAGATTTAAGTTTAAGCTTTCTGTTTTTTTAAATTTCTATTCAAATAGAATATAAATCATTAAAAACCAGTATTTTATTTATAATTTTAAGTATCAATTTATTTAATAAAATAATTAGTGTGTGAGAGAATGAAAAAATTAAATGGAAAAACCTTAATGGTTATTACATTGTTCTTCGCATCACTATTTGCAACACCTGCTATGGTGGTTGGATCAACTCACGATGATAGCTTCAAGCTTGATCAATTTGGAGATGGAACCGATATAATTAGTGGATTTCAACAAGGTTTTGGATCACTATTCGGGGGTTTAGGTTACGGGGGTCATTTAATAGGTAGAGTATTCGAAATCCTTTTTTTTGAGGGAATTAAAAACTTTAGTAAATCACAGATGTTGCCGGGAGTCTATGTATTAAATGCTACTCTTGAAGATCCACTTAGGAGTGAATCTAAAACTTTTATTAACAAAAAAGAACACTATCTACTTCCTTTAGAATATGCTTTACCTTTTAATGCTTTTTTTGGAGCTAATGGATATCCATATTGCGAAGTTGTGAAGGATGGAACCTATACATATAATTTAAAGGCCGGAGCAGCAGTAACCTTAGTCATCTGGGATAATGATGGTTCTTTTATTGAAGCAGTTACGAAATTAATTAGATTTTTCCAAAGAATAATGCCCGTTTTAGAAGGCAAAGAAACTCCAACATTAAAAGACTTGGAAAATTTAATTAGGGAAGGAATTTCATTAATTACATGGTTTTTAATCCATATCAATGATATCTTTACTGGAGATGAATTAATCATGCTTAATCCTATTACTTGGCAAGAATTAGCAATAACCCCTCAACCTAGTTTCAGTATAACCAAACGGTGGATGGTTTCTGGAGATAATGTAATCGGTAATGGTGATGAACTAGAATTAAATGAAGCTAACTTCCCAGGAGTAGCAAATCAAATATTAGGAAACTGGTCAGAAATGGCTAATAACTCGAATGACTATTCAATGCAATGGACTTTTTCAAGCGAATCTATAATTCCTGCAATAGAGACTAGGTGGACTACATTTACCTTTGATCTAATCCAATTATGGGTTAAGAACTTTCATATAGAAATCAATGTTGCTGCTCTTCTTGAGGGATTTGCTGGCATTGTAGGTACTGGAATTGGGGCTCCTATCAATATTGCAGATGTTTTTGGCGGATGTAATATTGAATTTTTCTTATTTACACACCATTTAGCTGGAGCCTTTTTATATAATGACACAATTGTTCCTGATGGGGTCATTACTGCAGAATATGCGAGATTAAATAATACTAGTACTGCTGATGGTAGACCTGTTGATGTACCGTACAGCTCAGAATTATCTCACAGAATGGTATTAAACTCAGTTACTGATTTTCAATTTATTGATCCTCACGTAGAAAGTGGGGAAATTAAATGGGGATTAAATCTTTGGGACGCAATGATAACTCCTGTTCCTCTTGGAGTTGAATTAGATACCTATCTAAATCAGCCTCAGGAACATTTAGATTATATATATTTCGGTTTTACGTTTGATCCTAATCCGCAATCTACTGTTACTGCCAGAGATGGTACTCAAGTTAATGTATTGTATGGTGCGGTTAAATTGGACCAATTTTTTGCCCCTTGGAACGATAATGTAAATCCTCATGCTATTAATAACATTGATAAGTTAGATTTATCGATCATTTATGTTTCTACTGTTTTGCACTTCCGATTACAGGTCGAAACATCTGGAGAGGATCCTAAGGAACCCGATTTTAGATTAGACCCCGATGATGATTATATAGAAACAGAAGATAAGCTCATGATTGGAGATTATCTTGATGGTAAAGTGGGACAACAATTAGAGTTCGTAGACATTGCTGGACCTTATTATGAAGTTGGTAATGACACTGCAAGAAATCAATATGATGCAAGTACTGCTATTATTCCGGTTGCACTATGGTATCATGAAATGGAAAGACATGACACATTCGAAGATCCATCTGGAGAAATGTATACAACCTTCGCCACTGATATTTCAATTAATGTAACTTTCAATGTATTGGTGTATGCCGTTTGTTATCCTAAGTTTAATGATGGTAGCGGCGTATGGCATGATCCTACTTTCAGTATATATATGATTTTTGAGGCTAAAGGTTTCTGGGCAATAATTCTTTTAGTTGCAGGTGTTGGTTTAGTTGGTGTAGCAACAATTTTAATCAAAAGGCGTAAAGACGCCCGATTTTAAATCTAAATTTAATCTATTTTTTTTATTTTTTTTTATTTTAAACTATTTTTTAGATTTTCCTTAATTGAATAGTGAATATGACTAAATCAAAATTATAATCTTGAAAAACATGATGTACATAGAATCCAAATTGTTAGAATTATGATCGATCATAATGGGAAGAATACGGAAAGTAATAATAGTATGTTACATTAAAATAATCACAATTTTAATAATAAATATGTGTAGAAAATGCCAGTAAAAAAAGATGATATGTACCAAGTCAATGAGAATAAACGATGGTTTCAAAAATGGTGGCCCGAAGGAGTTCCCAAAAATGTTGATTTCGAAGAAAAAACTCTAAGTGATTTTTTAGATGAACAAGTTAAAAAGTACGCTGATAACAACTTTATTTGGTTTTTAGAGACATGGGTGAGTTATAAGGAATTTCATGATTATGTAGAGAGATTTACTGTGGCTTTACATAATTTAGGAGTAAAAAAGGGGGATGTCGTTGCTTTACTTATGGGAAATTGTATTCAATATTTAATTGGATACTTTGCAACTGTTAGATTAGGAGCGATTGCTACAGGTATTAATCCAACTTATAAACCATTAGAAATTCTCCATCAATTGACTTTAACCAAAGCTAGAGTATTAATTACCTATGATGCTTCTTTTGATGAGAAGAGTAAATCTCGTATTAAGAAGAATTTGCCATATATAGGAGATATAATAGAAAAATCAAATCTAGAGATTTTCATTTATACAAATCTCGCAGATTTAGCTCATGGTCTAGGCTTTAAACGTACATTAGGTAAAATGTTAGGTATGATCCCTAAAGGAAAAGTGAACATCCATGGTGCTCATGATTTTATGGATTTGTTAAATACAGAACCAGGCGCACCAAAAGTAGAGATCGATGTTAAAACACATCCGGCAACCTATATAATGACAGGAGGAACTACAGGATTACCCAAAGCAGCAGTGTTAACCCATTTTAATTGTGTTTCAAATGCAAAACAATGTATGTATTGGTTAGGTGGTGAAAAACCTGGTATTGGAAATATGGGAGTTCTTCCATTTTTCCATAGTTTTGGGCATACAGTTGTTATGAATACTACTATTGCGTTTGGAGGTTGGATAATGCTATTTCCTACTCCACCACCGACTGAAGAATTATTAGAACATATCGAAGAGCTCCCTGCCCCAGAAGGTTTAGTATATGCTGGAGCAGAGATATTATTTAAACGAATTGCTGATTTTCCTCATTTAGAAAAGTTTCCCCGTCTTATGGGAAAGCTAAAATTAAGTGTATCGGGTGCAGGTCCTTTACATGCTCCTGTGAGGGATACTTTTGAGAAAAACACAGGCGGTAGGATTGTCGAAGGATATGGACTTTCAGAGGCAAGTCCAGTAGTGAGTTCGGGAAATTTATTTGGTGAAAGTCCAATTGGTACAATTGGTATGCCATTTCCAGGTACAGAATGGGGTATCTGGCCATCAGAAGATTTTAATGCAGGTCCTATTTGTTTAGGAGATCCAAAGGATAATAATTTTGGAGAAGAACATACTGGAGAAATTTGTTGTCATGGCCCTCAAGTAATGTTCGAATATCTAAACCAACCAGAAGAATCTGCTGAAACTGTTAAAGATTATAAGGGAAAATTGTGGTTACTGACCGGTGATATCGGTTTTATGAATGAGGACGGAACTATTGAAATCCGAGATCGTAAAAAACAACTAATAAAAGTTGCGGGACATTCAGTATTTCCGAAAGAAGTTGAGTCAATGTTAATGAAGAATGAAGCCGTATCTGAAGCAGCAGTTGCAGGTTTACCAGATCCAGCAGGAAAGGTTGGAGAGATAACTAAAGCATGGGTAGAACTTCGACCTGAATATATTGGTAAAATAACTGAGGATGAATTAAAGGAATGGACTAAGGAGAACATAACCCACTGGAAAGTTCCGGCAATAATTGAATTCATAAATGAGGTTCCAAAAAGTGTTCTTGGAAAAGTTCAGCGTAGAATATTACAAATAAACGATCCAATTTATAAAGAAAAATATGGAAAAACTGAATAAATTTTAATGCTTAATTTTTTTTTATTTTTAATTACTTTTTAACAGGATCGAATACCAAATATTATATTTGAAATAAATCCAGATAATAACTGATTCGTTAAATAAGTTAAAAGTTCTAGTATATTAGAATGTTAATTATTAAAAGTTTCCATTTTTATTAATAATCTACCAACAAAATCTTTAAAAGCCATAAAATAGGAGGATCTCATAAAATTACTGAACTAAATATATATGTTTTGGATAAATTGATTCGAGAATTTGCTCCCGAGCTTTCTGATATTTACAATATTAGAGAGGATGAATCTGAAGAACAACAAGTAAAAACTGGACGCCTTCATGAAAATCGCATTTTAGGAATCATGTTAAAATTTTTTGTTGATGGAAAGAGAAAAGTAACAACTCGGGATGTGGAATTAGAGTATAAAAAATATTTTAAGGAGATTGCAAGATCTACCATTTCAACTTATTTAAATATGCTAAAAAAAGAATCTACTTTATTCAAAGAAAGGGATGGGAGATTAGTTTACTATATCTTTTATGAAGATCCTCCAACTAATATCAATCCATTTTGGTTTACTAGAATTTTTTGCGTTGACCCTGTTTATTTTTTTAGAGCTATTTATTTTTCAAGTATTTATTCAATAGCAGAAAAAATAGGGCGAGAATATATTACTAATGGAAATTTCGAAGAGACATTATATAATTTCAAATTTTTACTTGGTTTAATCGTTTTATATAGTCTTAGAAATAAGGTGAATAAATGTGTATTATGCCAATTCGGTAAACATGAAAAGTATGTTAATCTTAAAGAAACATTAGTAATGGCCATAAAAGGGAGAACGGATGTATTACCTGATGAATTATTAGAAATTTTGAGGGATAAATATTCAGAAATACCTTTTTTCGGTGGGATTAATTTTAGCACTGATCACGAGGAGGTAAATATGATTAAACAGCTATTAGAGTTTGCAAATAGATATAAGAAAGATCTAGAATTTCAACTTATGGTATTAAATAGAAGAATCGAAGCGAAAGCTATTGAAAAAACCCCGATCAGGTCTAGTGAATTGGATTCCTAAGAGGAAAAAGCAATTTACTAAATTTTCTTAATAAATAGGAATCCTAAAAATTTGAATTATTTATCATTAATCTTGTTAATGCCTCAAAAGTTTCCTCAACATTTTCTCCAGTCTTACTTGAGCATTCAATAAATCCATCGGTACCCCTCGATTGAGCAATTTTGATTCCTTCGTCGGGAGTTATCTCACGATTGGAAGAGAGATCAGCTTTACCACCAACAACGATAATGGGAAATTCATCTTCTACTTTAATTTCTTTTCGTATAACAGTTAACCAATCATCAATATGAGCAATAGATGCATAGTTTGTAATATCATACATAAATAAGCCACCTTTCGCTCCTCTTACATAAGTAGGAAGTAAAAATCTAAATCGTTCTTCTCCACCAAAATCCCAGATTTGCAATTTTACCTTTTTACTTTCGACTTCTAAACTCTTAACTTCAAAATCAACTCCAATTGTCATTTTAGAGTCAGATACGAATAAATTAGTTAAAAATCTCTGAGTTAAAGTGGTTTTTCCACATCCTGCATCTCCAAAAATAACGATCTTAAAGGTGGCGTCATACATTTTACTTTTTTACCTTTATGCATTCTTGTATTGGATTTTTTTAATTTTCTTATCCAAAGTGTATTGTTAGTTCGTATTATTATTAATTTGATTTCTATAATAAATGATCTTCTTCAAATATATAAATCTTCAAATGTTATATTAAAAAAATATCTTATACTCTTAAACATCTATTAAAAGTCTCCATTAAAAAAATTATCGAATTTGGAAAAGTCGACAAAATTATAACTTTGTATCATTTATTTATTTCATGTCATTTATTTATGAATCTTAGAATCATGCAGGAGCAAATAGAATGGTCAAAATACTTTAATTTTGATCAAGAAAAAAGAATAGAATTATTGAAAAGTGTGGGAGCAAAAAAGATTTATGCGATGGCTTTAATGCCGATTAGAGGTCCACAAGGTTTCAGGAAATTAGACTATGAATTTGCTGAGAAGAAATTAGATGTAAATGAAATAATGAATAGGTTAGAAGATTGTCATTTTAATGTATTTGGTTTAGTAATAAAAGATACCGATGGAGCATGCGTATGGGATACAAAAATAGGGTGGAATCCAACAAATCGAGATATCTTAGGTGAATTTTGTGATGAAGGGAAAGAAAGAAACATCAAAGTAATTGTTTCGTTTACAAGCATGAATGATGCCTATCAAGGATATTTACACCCTGATAGAGTAAGTGTCCATGGTAAAAATGTAAAAAAATTCGGAAAAAAATATAGAAAAGGCGAAATCTCAACTCATAATGAGAGTGAGATGAGGGTTGATTTACCACAAGGTGTTTCTTTTGAACAATATAAGAGAAAGATCCCCTTTCTAACTAAAAACATTGATGAAAATCGGGGAAAAGCACGGGGAACAAGAGGTAAAGGTTATATCACACTAACAAGTTTTATGTGTCCCGATAGTAGACACATTGATTACTTAATAAAGTTAACACAAGAAGTTGTAAAAAATTATCCAATTCAAGGTTTTTTTGCAGATTATATAAGGTATGACAGTGCATTTACAGATTTATGTACATGTGATCGTTGTGTGAAAAAGTTTCGAGAAAAGTTTGGATATAAAACAAAAATTATAAAAAGTAAAGAATGGTTAATTTTTAAATCAGATACTATTTCGAAATATGCTAAAAATCTTCATAAAGCAATAAAATCCTCTAATAATAATTGTTTTTCTGGATGGTTTTGTCTTCCGGGACCACGAAAAATGCTATCAAAAAAAAGATTAGGACAAGATTGGTCAAAATTATCATCCATTTTAGATGTTGTATCTCCAATGGAGTATCCTTATTTGATGGGAACTCGTGACGATGGTTGGTTTTGGGGAAAAGTAGGAAATTTCTTCTTTTGGTATTTCTTAAGGAACATGAAAAAAAGGGCTTATGAATTTAAAAGTCCTGCATTAGCTGTTACAAATTCAGTTGAATGTAATGTGAAAGAAATGTTAAAACAGATGAGGAGTTTTGATTTTGGCTTAGGTATCGCATTATTTAAATATTTTGGAACGACAGAGGCTCAATGGAGAGCCTTAAAGGAATATGCAGAAAATGAAATTGGTTTAGAAAATCTAATTTTTAGTTAATTGCTATTCTTTATCTCTTTAAATCTAAAACAATTAATGGTATGATCATTAATTAAACCAACAGCTTGCATGAATGCATAAATTATCGTTGAACCTACGAACTTAAAGCCTCGTTTTTTTAAATCTTTACTTATTTGATCAGAAAGTGTTGTATGTGAGGGTAATTCATCTAACGATTTCCATGCATTATGAATGGTCTTTTGATTAATAAAACTCCATATATACCTATCAAAAGACCCAAATTCTTTCTGAACTTTTATAAAAGCTTTAGCATTCGTAATTACTGATTGAATTTTTAAGCGATTTCTTATAATTCCTTTATTCTGAAGAAGTTCTTCAATTTTTTCGTCATCATACAATGAAATTTTGTTATAATCAAAATTATCAAATGCTTTTCTGAAATTTTCTCGTTTTTGGAGAATGGTATTCCAACTTAAACCAGCTTGCATACCTTCTAATATTAAAAACTCAAAGAGCATTTGATCATTATGCTCAGGAGATCCCCATTCTTTATCATGATATTGTTTCATTAGGGCATTTGAATTAGCCCATTCACATCTTTTCATCATAAATATTAGATTTTTATATTATTTGAACTTATAACCAAATTATAAAGATAATTTTAATTTTGTAGAAAAAGAATATAAAGAATCTTTTTTTATAGATAGATATGAATTATTGTCCTTACTGTGGTAGTAGTATAGAATCTTCTTGGAAAGTTTGTGCAAACTGTGGGCATAGATTAGTAGAGGAGGAAATTTCTACAATAACCCAGAAAGAACCAGAAGTACAAACTGAAAAAGTTGAGGCTAAAGTTCCTAAATCAGATGTAATCTATCACAAACCTCAAGCGTATCAAGCCTCTCCAACAAGAGCAAATGGAATCACTGCTTTAGTAGTTGGAATTATTGGTTTTAGTTGGTCATTTGCTCTTATAATCCTTAGAATTACTAATTTATATTCTCCATATAGCTTTATGGTTGGAAATCTATTCACTGTTATGCTGGGTATTATAGCTATTATTTTTGGAATTGTTGGAATTAGTAAAGATGATTCAAAAGGAATGGGAGTTGCTGGTTTGATATTAGGAATTGCTAATATAATATGCTTAATAATTCGGTTTGTTATATTTTTCATTCCCTGGCCTTCTTTCCCGTAGATATAAATACAGAACTACATTGAATGCATTTATAGCAAAATGATTGGAATTACTGAAACTGTTACAGTCCATTTGCTTCAAAGTTAAAGTAAAATTTCACTCTGCCCTATGTTTTATACTTATATTTATATTGTCTAAAACTTTTATTTATTGGTTTTTACTTATACTTAAGGATTAAGTTATAATTTAAGAATTAAACAATTGAGATTGATTTTGAATGGATAATAATATAGAAAAAACTTATGAGATCGATGAAGATATTTACCAGCGTTTTGAAGCTAAATATCATATGATCTATCGGCGTACTTGGGATAAAAAATTGTTAACCTATGGCAAAATGTTCGAAGAAAATATAGAAAATCACATATATTCGAAAAAAGAGGGTTATGGCCGCATTGATTTTGCTTTAGTAGCTGCAGGATGGACAGTTTACGAATATTTTCCATTTGCTTTTGCTTGGGAAAGAAAAGGTGATTATGACATAGGATATGGTATAAATTGGATGAGATCAAAACATAAAATTGAAGACGCTCAATTATTTACTCAATCAATAAAAAAAGCAGCAAAATTTTTTGGAGCTTCTTTAGTTGGGGTTGCAAATGTAAATGAAAATTGGGTTTACAAATCGGGTTTTGTACGACCTAATCTAATTAGTGAAGCAGAATCAAAAAAGGATGTCAGAGAAGGTCTCAATTCAGGATCTATACTAGAAACCCCGATAAATCTTCCAAAAGGCATAGATAAAGTTATTGTCATTGCTATTGAAATGGATCAAAATGCAATTTCTACCGCTCCTGCTCAACCTGCTGCCGCTGCTGCTGCCGTGGCGTATTCAAAAATGGCTTTTGTGATTGCTTGTTTAGGAGAATTCATAAGAAACTTAGGTTATCGAGCTATCCAATGTGGGAATGATACAGCTATTAGTATACCCTTAGCAATCGATGCTGGACTAGGGGCTCTTGGAAGAAATGGGTTGCTTATAACTCCAGAGTATGGACCTAGAGTAAGAATTTGTAAGGTTTTTACTGATTTACCATTAGTTTCTGATAAACAAAATTTTGAGTTTATTCAAAATGTAAAAAAAACTTGTAAGAATTGTTATAAATGTGCAGAAGCTTGCGAAACAAAAGCTATAAGTGGGGAAAGAGAACCTAATTTTGTACCGACTTCAATCTCTAATAATCCAGGCGTTAAGAAGTATTATGTGGATGTAGAAAAGTGTTTTGATTTCTGGATAGAAAACTCAAGTGACTGCGGTAATTGTATCGCAGTTTGTCCTTATTCTAAAATTAAAAATTACTTAACGGCTTCGGAATTTTGGAATTCCAAATAAGTTAAAATTTAAATTAAATTCCAAAATATTATTGTATTAAAATTAAACGGAATCTCAATATTATGGAAAAAATAAATGTAGGTATAATTGGATCCGGATTTATTGCTGAACATCATTGCCATGCTTACAATTTACTTCCCAATGTCGAAATTATTGGTATTTCTTCCTTAGAAGAGCACAAAGCAAAAGAATTGATGAATAAATATAATATATCAGGTAAACTAGTCAAGAACTATGAAGATTTGTTAAAACTTGATTGTGAAGCCATATCTGTGTGTATCCCAAACTTCTTACATAAAAAGATAACTATAGATGTTTTAAACTCAGGTAAGCATGCTTTAGTAGAAAAACCATTAGCAAAAACCGTATCAGAAGGGACAGATATGTTGGAGGCTGAAAAAACTTCAAACCGTAAAATTTTTTATTGTGAAAACAATATGTATGCCCCCTCTTTCAGTAAAGTCAAGCAAATTTTAGAAGAAGGAGCTTTAGGTCAGATATATATGGGGCGGGGTAAAGAACAACATTCTGGACCCCATTCTGCATGGTTTTATAAACAGAAAGAAGCAGGTGGAGGCGCATTATTAGATTTAGGAATACATGATATAGCTTGTCTAGTTTGGTATCTTGATTGTGAGATTAAAGAAGTTTTTTGTCAAACTAAAACAGTAATTCGAGAAAGAAAAAAATTTGGCAATTGTGAAGTTGAAGATAATGCCGTAGGTGTCTTGTATTTTGAAAATGATGCACAAGTAATAATCGAGGAATCATGGACTGCGCCTGGTGGTTACGATATGCGATTCGAATTATATGGTACAGAGGGACAGATTAAAGTAGCCCCAACGTTTTCTAATTTAATGAGTGTTTATAGCGAAACAGGATATGGGTATGCTGTTGAAAAAGCAGGAACTACAAAAGGTTGGACATTTCCAGTTCCAGCCGAATCTTGGTCTTTTGGTTATCCTCAAGAAATAGCATTTTTTATAGATTGTATCATTAACAACAAAGAAGCATTGACCAATGGTAAATTTGGTCAAAAAATATTAACTATTGTAGAAACTATGTATAAAAGTTCAAAAACAAATAAGATAGAAGAAGTATTATATGAATAGATCCCTTATTTGAGAGATTTGATTATTTCTACAATCCAATCAAGTTTTTCTCGCGATGCTAAAAATAACTCTTGAGGAAATTCTACACTTCTTGAATAAATATCAGACACAATAGGAAAATTTTTATCATTACTTTTATCTTTTCCCCAGTTTGCATTAGAATAGTTAAGCCCCTTTTTTAGTACAATATTCTTAAAGCAATCTAAACTGTGTAAAGGAGGGTAATTATCGCACGTAGGTATTCCTTTTCTGTTTAATTTTTTATAAAATTGTACTTTACTTATCCCTCCAAATTTTTCTGGGTCAAAAACAAAAGGAAATACATACCACCCCATCTCGGAAGTACCTGGTGTAGGTATCATCACATTTATCCCATCAATTTCATTTAATTTTTCCATTAGGTATTTGGCATTTTTATTTCTTAAAGTATGCTGTTCAGGGAATTTTTTTAATTGGGTTCTAAGAATTGCTGCTTGATATTCTGTCATTCTATAATTAGTACCATAACTGAAATGCTTATAAGCATGGGTACCTTTTTTCCTTCCACAATCTGTATATGAATATATCTTATCAGCTAATTCGTCTGAATCACAAATTATAGCACCGCCCTCTCCACTCGTCAAAACCTTCGAAGCTTGAAAGCTAAATGTGCCGGCATCGCCCCAATTTCCTAATTTTTTTCCTTTATAACGTGAACCATGGGCATGAGCACAATCTTCTACAACAACTACGTTGTAATTTGAAGCAATTTTCATTAATTTGTCCATCTCAACCGCATTTCCACCTAAGTGAACAGAGATAATTGCTTTTGTTCTCTCTGTTATCAATTTCTCAACCTTATCAACATTCATAACGAAGGTTTGAGGATGGACATCACAAAAGATTGGAATAGCATTAGCAGCAATAATAGCAGATGCAGAGGCTACAAAAGTATAATCAGATACTATGACTTCATCTCCTAAACCTACACCTAACGATACTAATGCTGATTCTATAGCTACTGTCCCGTTACTTACGGCAATACAATATTTTGCCTCTTGAAATTTTGCAAATTCTTCTTGAAATAACCATACGTTTTCTCCTTCATGAACACCCGGAAATCCACACCACCAATTTCCTGATTTTATAACATTTAATAAGGCATTTATATCTTCTTCATCATATATTGGCCATTTAGGAAAATTTTTCTTAGATTTAAGCGGCATCTTTCAACAATTTCCTCAAATTGATGACATAAATTTTATGAGTTATTTTAAATATATTTATCAAAATAGATAAAATTTGCAACCAATTAAAAATAAAAATAATACAGTTCTGAAAATGAAAGTTATTGATAAAACAGCAGTAGCTCAGTTTTTAAATGAATACATCTCACAACTTACAGTACAGGATATTGAAGCGCTAATCGAGATACCCCCCCCAGAAATTGATTATACGTATGCGTTTCCTTGTTTTAGTCTAGCTAAGGTTGAGAAAAAAGCACCAGAAGTAATAGCAAAGGAACTAAAAAAACAAATCAAGCTACCTGATTTCTTGGAAGATATTGAAGCAAATGGACCATATCTAAATATTAAAGTAAAATCACAGTGTATTCTAGAGGAAATTTTTGAATTAAACGAAGATTATGGCAGATTAAGGTTAAAATTAGGGATTACAGATGAAAAGAAGAAAAGAGTTGTGATTGAGTATCCTTCTCCTAATACAAACAAACCCTTACATTTTGGACATGTCAGGAATATGCTCTTAGGTAAATCTCTCTCAAATTTACTTGAATACAAAGGACATACTATATTTCAGGTTAATTTATATAATAATCGTGGAATTCATATTTGCAAAAGCATGTTAGCTTATAAAAAATGGGGTAATAATAAAAAGCCACATAAGAAAAGCGATCATTTTGTTGGAGATTACTATGTAAAGTATGGTGAAAACTTAAAGCAAGATAAGGAATTAGAAAAAGAAGCTCATGAACTACTAAGATTGTGGGAAGCTGGTGATAAAGCAACAATGCTTCTTTGGAAAAAAATGAATAAATGGGCGATAGACGGCTTCAATAAAACTTATGATAAATTAGGAATTTCATTTGAAAAGGTATATTTTGAGTCAGATCTGTATTTGAAAGGCAAGGAGATTATTCTTGACGGATTAAATAGGGGTATATTCGAAAAAGTCGAAAATGGGGCTATAATCGCAAGATTAAAAGAAAAGTATAACCTTGAAGATAAAATTTTAGTTAGAAGTGATGGAACTTCAATTTATATAACTCAAGATATTTATTTAGCTTATAGTAAGAAAGCAGATTATAATTATGATAGATCAATATATGTCGTCGGTGATCCGCAAATTCAACATTTTAAATGGTTATTTGCCATTTTGGATATGCTAGGGTTTGAGGGGGATAATTATCATTTGTCTTATGGAATGGTAAGTTTACCAAGCGGTAAAATGAAAAGTAGAGAAGGCACAGTTGTTGACGCAGACGATATCATTGAAGAAGTCGAAAATCTAGCTTTTCAAGAAGTGGAAAAGAGGTATCCCAACATTTCAAGTGGTGAAAAGAAAAAGAGAGCTGAAATTATAGGCCAAGCAGCTCTAAAGTTTTATATTTTAAAATATAATCTAATTAAAGGTTTTGTATTTAAGCCGAAGGAAAGCATTTCATTTGAGGGTGAAACAGGTCCATATCTTCAATATTGCTATGCTAGAATAGCTTCCATTATCAAAAAATCTGAACTTGAAATAAGTACCAACATTAACTGGGATTTATTAAAGCATGAAAAGGAGAAATTTTTAATAAAGGAATTAACATATTTACCTGATATTATTGACCTATCAGAAAAGACTTATAACATTCATTTAATTGCTCAATATCTATTGACTTTATGCCAATTATTTAATTCATTTTATTCTTCATGTCAAGTAATTTCTGAAGATAAAGAGCTCGAACGCTCAAGATTGTTATTAATTAAATGTGTACAAATAGTTATTAAGATTGGATTAAATATTTTAGGAATTGAAACTTTAGAAAAAATGTAATTTTAACTCAAAAAATAAGGGTTATCAATGAAATTTTATGATTTTGGAGAAGTAGTTGATTCTAAAAGTAAATTTGTACTATTTGGAATACCATGGGATTATTTGACTTCAAAAAAAGCGCCTAATTCAGCAATAGCTCCTCAGAAAGTACGTGAAGTAACTAATGATTTAGCCTTGACCACTGAAATGGGTATAGAAATTCCCAAATTAGAAGTGGTCGATTTAGGAGATGTCCAGATAGAACCCTCAGAAGTAGATAAAAATCTTAAAGAAATTAAGAATTTTATTCATCACATCTATAATCAGAAGAGGGATATTATTCCAATAATGATTGGTGGTGATCATTTTTGCTCCTTTCCTGTTATACAAACCGTTGGAGATTTATTCGAAGATAAAGATCAATTTGGTATTTTAATATTTGATGCTCATCTTGATCTATATGAGGAATGGGATAAAGGAGTATATTCGCATGCTACTATCTCTCATCGAGTCTTTGATTTAGATTATATAAATAATAATAATATTTTAATTGTAGGTACAAGGGATATTGATATTCCAGAATTACAGATTGCTAAAGAAGAAAAGATTAAACATCTGGATGCCTTTCAACTTCAAGATTACGGATTAAATAGATACATACAAGAAATCATTGATTTTTTTAAGAACTCAAAAATAAAATTTTTATATGTCTCAATTGACATTGATGTTTTAGAACCCTCAATAGCTCCTGGAACGGGGTTTGCAATTCCAGGTGGTTTATCTTATCGAGAATTATGGACAATTTTAAGACAAGTAGCTAATGAATTTAAAATAGTTGGATTTGATTTGGTTGAAGTAGCACCAAATTTAGATCTTTTGAACAACCTGACCAGTAATTTAGCTGCTAAGTTAATTATAGAGTTTATTTCTTTTATCTCAAATAATTTATATTTTAAATAAAATGCCAATCGAAGATTTTAAAGAGAAATTGAAGAAAGTAAATCAATTTAAAATAGATAAAGGTGATAATCTAGTTGAATTAATAAAAGCATTAGCGGATACTGGATTTAATGCTAAGAGATTAGCTAAAGCATGTGAAATCTACAAAGAAATGGTTGATGATAAAGATTGTACTAAGTTTTTTGGATTAGCCGGAGCCTTGATACCAGCTGGTATGCAGGGAGTAATCTATGATTTTATAAAGTATGATTTTATTGATATTTTAGTTACTACTGGTGCTAGTTTAACTCATGATCTCGCAGAAACACTCGGATTCCACCATTTACAAGGTGAGTTTAAAATCCATGAATTAAATGATACTAACCTTCATGAAAATCAGTTAAACCGTATTTATGATGTTTTTTTACCTAATGAGGTATATGAAGGCATAGAAGATTTTGTTTCTGATTTAGTCATACCTGATAAAAATATACCGGTTAGCTCTTTTCTAAAAACTCTTGGAGAAAAATTACCAGATAACAAAAGCTCAATATTAAAACTATGTGCAGAGAAGGAGATACCAATATTTTGTCCAGCATTCACAGATTCGGGTTTAGCATTACAATTAGGATTCCATCATCGAGATTTAAACTTAAACCATTTTAAAGATATGTTAAAAATGGTAGATTTAGCTTGGGATGCTAAACATGCGGGCGTTTGCATTGTTGGGGGAGGCGTTCCAAAGAATTTTATTTTTCAATCGCTTCAATTTTGTCCCACTTCAGCGATTTATGCAATTCAGATTACAATGGATCGCCCAGAACCAGGAGGTTTAAGTGGAGCAACATTAGAAGAAGCAATTTCATGGGGGAAGGTTAATGAGAAAGCTAAATATTCTACGGTAATTTCTGATGCAACGATAGCGTTACCAATAATATTATTATATTTAATAAAATCAAGAAAGCCAAAACAACATTAAATGAAACCCTTAAAATCTTAATAAAATAGCCCTTTTAATTTTTGATCAACATTTTGTGTGTCTGAACCAAAAATTTGATCAAGTATTTCCTTAAAATCTTTAAATTGAGAAACTTCGGACAAATTTTTCTTATTGTGTTTTTTTTTAAATTCACTTACTACATTAGTTAATAATGGTTTGAGGATTTTCCGTATATACTTATCAATTTTCTTTTCTTTATCAAAAATAGCATACGATACTAAGGGTTCAGGATTTATACTATCTTCTGCAGTAATTTCATCATTTATAAAAGCTATAACAAACTTTTTCCCTTCAAAATATTCAATTGTATTCTGTGTAAAAGCAGTATCTGCAAAATTTAAGAGAGCTGTTAATAAACCGCTTCTTAGGTCTGTATCAATTTTTCCTAACGTTGTCTTATGATAACTTTTTTTAACTAAAGTAAACCCTCTGAATAATAAACCAGCTTCTCGGATAACCATTTTTAAGAATTTTTATTAGATATATTTCATTTATTCAATATTTTAATTATACAAGTTTTTTATAATAAATGCTTTGAATATTTTACTATTTAATTGGAATTTAGTTTTTTAATAAGAAATAATATTTATCGGATATTTCTTAGAGTTATGATTACTAAGCAAAAAATCAAATTATGTGCTGAAAATATTACAAAAAGTGTCAACATTAAAAAGGACGGTGAATTTGTAGTAATAAGGGGTGGATTTCATTTTTATGAGCTTTTGGAAGAAATAGCTTTAAGCGTCCTTAGGAAAGGAGGAATTCCACATATTTTTTCCACAAGTGACTATTTTGAGGAAAATATCTGGCAAGATGATAAAATAAAAGCGAAAACATTAGAAAAACCACCATTTCCTTATATTGAAATGATTAAAAATATAGATGCTTACATAGTCATTGAATACCCTGAAGATCCGTCTATACGGAATAAAGCACCAGAAAGCAAGCTTGGCGCATATCAAAAATCAGTAGCCCCATTGAGAGATGTCTTATACGGATTCAAAGAGGAATATGCACCAGGTAAAAAGTGGTGTTATGCTGCTTGGCCTTCAAAAAAAGCTGCAAAATTTTATAATGTTGATTATGAAGTATATGAAAAATTCATTGTTGATGGTATGAGTATTCCATCAGAAGAATTAACTAAAATCACAACGAATCTGGGAAAGTTTTTTGTTGATGCTAAGAAAGTATATGTTAGCGATGATTTCGGTACAGATTTTTGGGTTTCCATAGAAAATCGAGCAAGAATTCTTGATGATGGATTACTTTCTGACGAACAAATTGCCTTAGGAAACTTAGGAGGCAATTTACCTGCAGGTGAAGTATATTTTCCTCCAAATGAAAAACAAGGAGAAGGAAAGATATTTTGTCCATTAACAAAAGAACGTTATACTCATAAAATTTTGAAAAATATTGAGCTTAATTTTAAGAATGGTAGGCTGTTGATGAACAAAGTTACAGCTGATACAAATTTAGATATCTTAATCGATGCTTTTAAACAACGTGAACAGATAGATAAAGTGAATAAAGTTCCAGAAATTAGGACATATAATGTTGCAGAGTTAGGAATTGGATATAATCCCGTAATTACTAAAGCTATCGGATATATTCTTACAGATGAGAAAATAAACGGAAGTATTCATGTAGCTTTTGGATTTAATAAATCATTCGGAGGAACATCAGTCTCTCAAATGCATTGGGATTTTGTTACCGCTCCGAAGGCAAATATTACTATTGAATATTTGGATGGAATTAAAAAGCAAATAATGGAAAATGGTAGATTAGTAGAATAACAATTAATAAGGGGTTTTTTTTAATTTTACATCAGGGAATTTCTTCTAAGAATTCTATAATTTTTTCTAAAACTAATTCTTTAAAATTAATTCGATCAACATTAAAAATAAATTTCTCTACAATTGTCTCTTCTTCTGTTGAAAATCCTATGTATACCAATCCAACAGGCTTTTCAACTGTTCCTCCTTTCGGTCCAGCAATTCCAGTGATTCCTATTCCAATATTAACATTAGAAAGAACTCTTACGTTATAAGCTAATTGCCTTGCCACTGTTTCAGAAACAGCACCAAATACTTCTATACTTTTTGGATCAACATTCAGTAGCTCTATTTTTGATGTATTACTATAACATACAATGCCTCTCTCAAAAACATTTGAAGCTCCAGAAATATTAGTAATCATATGTGAAATATACCCTCCTGTACAGGATTCTGCGATGGCTAATAAAAATTTCTTTCTCGTGAACTCCTTGATTACTTTTTCAATTCTTTTCAACATTTTCATAATTATAAAGAAATCTTCTTGTCATTAGTTTTTCTTTAATTTAATTTAACAAACTGTAAAGATTAAAAGAACTTATTATTATTATAAAATCAATATAAATATAATTATAAATAATAATAATTAAGATTTTGAATAGTTAAATTTAAATTTAGTATAATACACGGAAAAGCTAAGGAGTGATTAAATGACCGGTAATAAAGAAAAGAAGGATTTTATATTCAAAATTACTGTGATCGGCGATGGAGGTGTCGGTAAGACATCTTTGATTAAAAAATATACTCAGGGCTCATTCCAAAAACAATATATTAAAACACTTGGAGCTCAATTTTCAAAATATGATGAAAAAGTAGATGGAAATATGGTAAAACTTTTCTTTTGGGATATAGCTGGCCAAGCAGAGTTCAGTTTTATGAGACCTACCTTTTATAAAGGAAGTAAAGCAGCCATTATTGTTTTTTCACACGCTCTTGGGGAAGAAAAGAGTTTTAATAATATTACTGAATGGCATGAAGATATTAAGAAATATTGTGGAAATATTCCTATAATTCTATTTGGTAATAAAATTGATTTAATTGATATGGAAAAATTAGATAACGGTAAAGCAGAAGAGATTGTAGATCAACGAAGATTTTTAGGGTATTACAAAACGAGTGCAAAGACGGGAACTGGAGTATATGAAGCATTTCAAGCAATAATTCAAGATTTGTATAATAAATTTAAAGATCAATAGGTATTTTCACCCTAAATCCCAATGATTACATATGTTAGAAGAATTCAAAGAGGGTTATCCGAAAATTTTGTTTTTTTCATCAGCACACTGTGCACCTTGCAAACCAATAGAAGAAATTTTAAAAAGGATTAATATTTCTATGTTTGGAAAGAAATTGTTTATAGAAAAAATTGATGTAGAAAAAAATTATAAATTAACTAGCTATTATAAAGTTACTTCACTACCTACGATCATTGTAGCAGACAGACGACTTACAGTTAATATTCAAGAGGAAGATATAATTGATGCAATTTTGTATGGATTTATTTCTTCAGTAAAAATATAAAATTTAATAAAAACCAAATTAAAATTTAAATATATTAAAAAATAATTAGGATAGATTGATATGGATCGCCAATTACTCTCAAAAATTTTAACCCAAATGAAGAATCATTTGAAAGGAGGAAAAGAAATTGGTGATATGAAAGTTGGAGCTTTACTTGCTCTAGGTCATCAATTGGAGGCTATCTTTTATTATTTAGGCCATGAACTAGGGACTATTTTAAAGACCAAACAAGACCAAGATGTTTCAAAAATCCCTGCTCTTTTAAAGCAGATTATATCAGAATATAATATTGGGAAAATAGAAATTACTGAAAGTTCTGATGAAATAGTACAGTTAAAATTAAAAGATCATTCATCAATTAAGGATTTAATTAGGAAGGATATTAAAACAGAGGGAAGCTTTTGCGCTTTTGAAGCAGGTTTATTAGCAGGTATAGTAGAAAAAATGAGTAATATTCATTGTTTTGCCCAAGAAATAAATTGCTGCTTGCAAACTGGTAAAGATTACTGTGAATTCATGATAGTTTTCCAGAAGGATTAAAGATGAATTTTTTAAATTAATTCTTTTATTTAGATTAAAGTTTCGAGAGTGTTTTTAATTAGCTTTAACAACATTAAAAAATAATGGGATAAAAATTTTATATAAAAGTTATATCCTGATAATCTGTATCAGTTAATTCTTTTTTAGCTACCCCTAAATCCCGAACTTGTTGATTTAGTTTCATAACAGCATCTCTAACAATCTCCTTCTTTTTTGCACCAGTACAAACAATTCTACCCGTTGAAAAAATCAAAAATACTGTTTTAGGTTCTTGCATACGATAAATTAGACCAGGAAAAACTTCTGGTTCATACATAGCATATTCCATAACGATAGCAGCCATGTTTAAATCTATATTTGTATGTAAGTCACCACTTGCTACAATATTTTGAATTGTTATTTCTGGGTTTGCCACTTTAATTCCTGCTTTTCTTATATTTTTAACTACTTTATCTACCACGCGTTCTGCTTCTGATGCTCTACGTAATCCGGTTACCACCATTTTCCCAGTTGAAAATATTAAAATTGTCGCTCGAGGTTTTTCTATTCTCATCACTAATCCAGGAAATCGCTCAGGATTGTATTCAACTTCGGCATGTTTCCGTGCAATTTGATTAAGGTCTATTTTTTCTGTAATTTCTACAACAACAGTAGCTACAACATTTTCAATTTTGTAGTCTAAATCGCTCTCATAATCAAATTCTTCTTCTTCCTCCGCCTTATCCTCTTCTTCCTCCTCTTCCTCAAAATCGTTTTCTTCTTCTGACATTATTCATCATAAATGTAAATCTGATTTGAAATAAAATGAAAAAATTAAATTAGGTAAAAATGGTATTTTTTTATATATTTTTATTTAAATAAATTATCATTTATAAAGGCATTTATAAATAACTATTTATACAAAATTATTTTACGAAATTCAGTATGAAGATTTAAAGATAATTTAAAAACATGTTATGATGTTTATATATTTAGATTTTTATCTAGTATCTTCTTTGTGATTCTTATAAACGCTTGTTCTACGTTTGACCCCGTTTTTGCAGAAGTAGATATAAATTCCATTTTATACTTTTCAGCAAATTCAATGCCGTCTTTATCTTGAACTTTAATTTTATCATTTAAATCATTTTTATTTCCTATTAAAACTAAGGGCTCATTTCCTCTGGCTTGTTTAAAATCTTGGATCCAACCATCAAGCTTATCAAAAGATTTTTTCTTTGTACAATCATAGACTAACACACCAGCATTTGCTCCTTCCAAATACAACTTCCTAAGGGATTTAAATGATTCTTGTCCTCCTAAATCCCAAATTTGAGCAGATACTTCCCCATATTCTTCAATATTCATCTCTTTTTTTAATAGATTTACTCCTAAGGTGCTTTTATAATTTTCTCTAAACTTATTTTCAATAAATCTATATACTAAAGAAGTTTTTCCTACATTTGCTTCACCAAGCAAAACTATTTTAATGATATAGTGGCCACTTAAATCCAAATCTAATTAACCTCTTTAAATTTATTTAATTATAATTCTCTATTATTTTTATAAAAATCATTAACTTACAATATTTCTTGATATTTTCATAATAAAAATTATCCTTATTAATAATTTTCTTCTCGGCTTTAATAAAATAAATCCAAGAAAACTTTAACTTGAAAAGAGTCGATTAAAATAACAGATTTTTTGTATCTACTTTATTATAGATTGCGGTAATAGAATTAATATACTCCTCATAAAGATTTTTTACTATATGAAAACATTTAGCTTTATTATAAGCAAAAAGAAATAGTTGGTTCAAACTATAATTATGATTAGATTGGTAAATATCTTTGGTTAAACCAAATAATGCACTATTTTGATCAATAAAATTACATAAAATATATCTGTTCTCATTTGTTAAATCTAGTTCATTTAAAAGACCAAACATTTTTAAAACTAAAGGTCCTTGAAATTTAATATTCGAGGTTTGAAGTAATTTAAAAAGTTCAAAAAATTTATTTCTCTTCAATACTGACGACATAAATAATTAGTTAGAATTATAGTATATTTTCCACAGTAATATCTACGTAATACGTAGAAAGCAATACATTATTTTAGTATGTTGAAATTTAAATTCCTAAGATATTATTATTCAACTTTTCAGGAAATTGAAAAATCATTTAAAAGTCATAATTAAAACCTTTAAATTTGTTTTTGGGTTGGCTAAATTCATACTCAACATTTTCTACTTCTGCATATTTTGGGCCCTTCTTTGAGAACTCTAATAATTCATTTAATTTATCCTGAGGACCTTCTGCTTCAATATAAACACTTCCATCAGACATATTTTTAACAAACCCAGTTAGTCCTAGTTTTCTCGCAAATTTTCGTGTAGTATAACGAAAAAAAACACCTTGTACTAACCCGTATACTTTTATAGTAAGATGTTTCATAAAAAAAATAAGCTTCAAGAATATTTATTTTTTAACCAGATTTTTCATTAGTTGAATATTTTCATTTAAATCTTGCCTTGTAATCTTTGGATGAATATCTAAAGCAAAAATTTCCCTAGTCACTTTCTCTACATTCGGTAAAGAAATTTTATTATAATCAATCTCTTTTCCGTAAAATGGACAAGACCATGGACACCCTTTTGGATAAGCTATTTTATCCCGAAAGAGCTTAGTCTTATACAATGGTTTAGGATAAAGAACTTTGCTCTTAGGAAATCGTTCAATAAATTGTGATTTATTTAAACCGATTATTTCAGGGTTAATTCGCCCTATCCAATAATTAAAGGCAGGCTCACAATATTCAGGCACATAAGGAGGAATAATTCCATTGATTTCACTAACAGCATCAGATAAATATTGTGCATTTTTATTTCTTATATCAATAAATTTATCGATTCTTTTTAGCTGCACTTTCCCAATTGCACCTTGAATTTCAGTCATTCTATAATTATAACCCAATCGATTGTATACGTACCATGAAGGTTCTCCATGGTGCCGTAATAATCTGCACTGTTCAGCTAGTTCATCATCGTTAGTAGTAATCATTCCTCCCTCTCCAGTTGTTATATTTTTAGATGGATAAAAACTAAAACATCCGATATCCCCTAATGAGCCAACCTTTTCACCTTTAAACTTTGAACCAATTGATTGGCAAGCATCTTCAATAATATATAAATTATGATCATCCGCTAGATCTTTTAATCCATCCATATCAGCAACCATTCCAGCGAGATGAACAGGTATTAAAGCTTTTGTTTTATCAGTAATTTTTTGCTTAACTGATTTAGGATCTAATGTGTAAGTCTTATTGTCTATATCTGCAAAAACTGGTATAGCGTTATTATGTAGGATTGAGCTTGCTGTTGCTATAAATGTAAATGGAGGAACTATTACTTCATCCCCAGGTCCAATATTTAGAGCAGCTATAGCAATATGTAAGGCTGCTGTACCAGTATTAATTCCAATTGCATGTTTAACGCCGATATATTTAGCATAATCTTTTTCAAAGGATTTTACAGCTTCCCCATGAAGTAAAGTTAACATTTGCGATTTCATTACTTTAATTACTTCCTTTTGTTCTTCCTCTGCTAAGTTCATAATTTCATCAAAATTATTTCGAATTAAATTCTCTAATTTAATAAAAAAAATAGTAGCCTTCTTAAGAATCTGATTATTAAAGAAAAAGAGATTTAGAATATTAGAATATTAAATAATAAGTATCATCTAAGGTATTATAACCAATGATCTCATTCTTAATTAAAGTTTCAATAACACTAGCTAACCATCTTTTACTGGTTTTTATAAATTTTTTAAGTTCTTTAAAACTCAATTCGTCATTAATAGCTAATAAAAATTGAATCTTACTTTTTACTTTTAGATGATCAGAGGTTGCTATTTTATCAAACTTCTTTTGCAGATCATATTCTTTTGTTTTTAAATTCGCAACTTCATTACTTAATTTTCCTATAACCTCATCTCTGGTCCTAAACACATTTAATACTTTTTCTAAGAACATCCGCTCTATATGTTCTTTTAATTCTTCCTCACTTAATTCAAATTCTAAGGTTTTTTTGAAATCATCTAAAATGCCAATATAATCTTGGCTTTCATCGTATTTGTCTAAAACTAATACGAATATTATATCTTTTTCTTCATTATAATAAGAAATAGAATTCCAATTTTTTTCTTCAATTGTTATATGAGATTCTACGAAGTTGTGGGAGATTTGAATCTGTTGTACAATATTATCCGGGATATCTACATCATCAGGGTATTTCATATAAATAACTCCTCCGGTAATTTCATCCCATTTAATCAAACAAATACCTAAAGGAATATAACCTCACCAAACCAAACCTAACTCCTACTTTTAAATTATAAAAGTTTTTATTAATAAATTTAATTTGAAAATGCTAATTTTTCAGTATGCATAACAATGAATATATCTAAGAAGAATGTTAAATTTGTGTGAGTGATTAGTAGTAGATTGACTAAAAAAATAAATATCACAAAAATTATTCTATAAATAGTGAATCTGACATGTCTGTTTTTTACGTTTATATATTAGAAACAATTTCTAAAAATAATAGGAAAAGATTTTATACGGGCTTCACCAATAACTTGGAAAGAAGACTGAAAGAGCATAAGAAAGGAACTGGAGCTAAATTTTGTCGGGGAAAAAAAGTAATTAGCCTTAAATATTTTGAATCATTCACAGAAAGAAAAAATGCTATGAGAAGGGAATTAGAAATTAAATCTCTTCCGAGAAGAGAAAAAATTGAACTCATAAAAAACTTTTATTAAACTGAAAATTAAGTTGATTAATAAAAATTTTTTACTAATATTAGTAGGTTTACCATCATCTGGTAAAACCACAATTGCTGAAATTTTAAAATATTTAATTGAAAAAAAATATAAAAATTTTCAAGTAAAAATTGTGGATCCAGATAAGATAAGGAATTCTATTTCTCCATTCAAATTTAATCACCAAAAAGAACAATTAGTCAGAGAAAAAAGCTTAAATGATATTAGATCTGGATTAAATCAAGGTTTCATAGTAATTAGTGATGATTTAAACTATTACACTAGTATGCGTCATGACTTAAAGCAAATTGCTGAAGAAAACAAAATAAACTATTTCATTCTTCATATTGCTACACCTCTACAAAGATGTATTAAATGGAATAAAGAGAGGGGTGTACCTATTCCACAAGATGTTATTTATAAAATTAATGAAAAGTTCGATACGTTCGATAATTATAATTGGGATAATCCCATTCTGATAATTGATCCTTCCAAGTATGATAATTTAGAAGATTGCGCAGACAAAATAATAAACGTTATTGAAAAGAATTTGAGAATAATTCACCTTGATTCGTATAGCAAGGGAAAAAAAACAGACAAAGAGCAATACCATGAAACTTTAGATAGAATTACGAGAATCGTTATAGGAAACATTATTAAAAATGAGAATTACCATCCTTTTATAAAAAAAATCTCGAAGATGCGAAGAGAATTTATCAAAAAAAATTTAAAGAAAGTAATGACAGAAACCCAGATTTCAGAAAATTTCCTAAATTTCATAAAAAGATATTTAAATATTGAATTTTCTTAATTTCATTGAAATATAATAATTATAAATAATAATGATAAAGAAAATAAATTTTCATTTATTATATAAACATAAAATAATTTTAAGTTTTTAAAATGTCGATAAAGAAACCCGAAATAAAAGAAGCTAAATTAAGAATTGAAGAATTAGATAAAAGTCGAAGTGGTCGTTCCTTATGTTATATAGATCAAAATATTCTTGAACAATTAGGTTTAACCACTGGGAATATAATTGAAATAAGAGGGAAGAAAAAAACAACAGGAATAGTAGTATCTAGCATCAATGATAAAGGAAAGGGAATAATAAGATTAGATGGGCTTCAAAGATTAAATGCTGGAGCAACTATTGGCGAATATGTTACCATTAAATTAGCACGAGTATACCCTGCTCAGGAAATTGTTTTAACTCCCACAAAAGCTAACATTGATCTTAAGAGACAAGCAGATGCTATTAAAGCGAAGTTAATTGATAAGCCAGTAGTTATTGGTGATATCGTTGATGTTTTAGGAGCTGTATATCAAAAAAGTGATCCAGGAAATCCTATGAATGAGATTATGAGTATGTTCATGAAAAATCAGAAAAAAAGACCAACATTGGGAATATTAAGGTTAATTGTTGAAAACACTGCCCCGGCTGATAAAATAGTGAAAATCACACGTGATACACTAATTAAAGTTAACAAAAGAGTTGCTGTTCTGAATGTTTCGGGTGGAGTAGTTACTTATGATGATGTTGGAGGATTAATCGATGAAATTCAACGAATAAGGGAAATGGTCGAATTACCTTTAAAACATCCTGAATTATTTCACAGGTTAAATATAGATCCTCCTAAAGGAGTCCTGTTTTATGGACCTTCTGGTACTGGTAAAACTTTAATGGCTAAAGCTGTTTCTCAGGAATCAAATGCTCATTTTATCACAATAAATGGTCCTGAGATAATGAGTAAATTTTATGGAGCAAGTGAAGGACGACTTCGCGAAATATTTCGAGAAGCGGAAGATAATTCTCCTTCCATAATCTTTATAGATGAAATTGATTCTATTGCCCCAAAAAGAGTAGAGACTTCTGGAGAGGTTGAAAGAAGAGTTGTTTCCCAACTACTTTCATTGTTGGATGGTCTCAGAGGTAGGGGGGAAATTATTTGTATAGGTGCCACAAATCGAATAAACACAATTGATGAAGCCTTAAGACGGCCAGGACGGTTTGATCGAGAAATTGAGTTTGGTGTTCCAAATATGAAGGGCCGGAAAGAAATCTTCCAAATTCATACGAGAGGGATGCCACTTGAAGAAGATGTTGATTTAAATGATTATGCTGATATTACTTACGGTTTTGTAGGCGCAGATATTATGGCAGTATGTCGAGAAGCTGCAATGTTTTCCTTAAGAAAAATTTTACCACAAATAAATTTGGACGAGCCTATAGATAGCAAAATTATACAAGAGTTGAAAATAAATAATGAGGATTTTATGCAAGCAATAAATATGATTGACCCTTCCGCTATGAGAGAAGTAATGGTTGAAATTCCAAATGTAAGTTGGGACGATGTTGGAGGATTAGAAGGTGTAAAGCAAGAGTTAAAAGAGGCTGTTGAATGGCCATTAAAATACCCTAAGCTATTCGAAAGAGCAGGAATTCGATCATTAAATGGTATCCTTATTTTCGGACCCCCGGGATGCGGCAAAACACTCCTAGCAAAAGCAATAGCTACTGAAAGTAAATCAAATTTCATATCTATTAAAGGCCCTGAAATTTTCTCAAAATGGGTTGGAGAAAGTGAAAAAACTGTTAGAGAGATATTTCGAAAAGCTCGTCAAGCAGCACCATCAATAATTTATTTCGATGAAATAGATGCTATATCTGCCAGTAGGGGAGAATATGCGGGCACCCAAGTATACGCATCAATTGTTAATCAAATTCTAGTTGAAATGGATGGAATTGAGAACCGTCAAGGAATTGTTACAATTGCTAGTACAAACCGTCCAGATATTGTTGATCCTGCATTTTTAAGACCAGGAAGATTTGATAGATTAATTTATGTAGAAGCTCCAGATTTTGAGTCTAGGATAAAGATTTTAGAAGTACATAGCAAAAATATGCCATTAGCAGAAGATGTATCTTTAAAGCATATTGCTCAAATCACGGAAGGTTATAGTGGTGCAGATTTAGAAAATGTATGCCGTGAGGCGGGAATGCAGGCTATTAGAGAAAAGATGGAAGATATTGATACAATAGAAAATAAGCACTTTGAATTCGCTTTAAATAAAATCAAGTCCACCTTACCTGGTGAAATCATACAGCGCTATGAATCTATGGCAAAGGAAATTACAGAATCCCGTAATATAAAAGAATCACAGGCAGATTTCTATAAGTAATTTTTTAGTTGCAATTTATCCCCTTTTAACTTTTTTTAATCATTAATTTTTGAAGTTTTAAAATTTAAAAAGTATATATACTGCCGTGAGAAATATTTAAATTAAATTTTAAAAATAGAGATAAAAATGAATGAGATACAAATAAATTGGAACGGACATGTGAAAAAATATCAAGCAGCAATGGAAGAGCTTAATTTAGATTTCTGTTTTCTTACTCGAGTTAAATCAATAACTTATCTTGCTGGATGTTTTGTTCCTTGGAAGAGTTTTATTTTCCTCCCAAAAGAAGGAATGGGGGAACCAGAATTACTTACTGTACTCTTAGACGTGGAAAGAATAAGGGCAGAGAGTCATTTAAAAAATATTAGCGGGTGGGGTCCTATGAAAGGGTTTTATTGGGAGAAAAAAATTCAATCCGCTGCAAAAAAAGCTGGAGTTTATAAGGTTAAGGAAAATCCTCCAAAAATCGGTGTTGAATTAGGGGTAGATATTTGCGTAACAGGACAAATGTTATCATATACCGAAGCAGAACTATTAAAAAAAATGTTTCCAGGATGTAAATTAATAGATTTTAATGATAAGACAGAGAGAATTCAATTTATTAAAGAGCCTGAAGAAATAGAAATGCTTCGAAAAGCAAGCGAAATAACGGATATTGGACAGGTTGCTGTTAAGGAAGCTTTACAAGATAGAGCTCAAGGGAAAAAATTTACTGAAAATGAAATTGCGGGAATAGGTACTTTAGCTATGAGAAAAGCAGGGAGTAATTATGAATGGACTTTTACGGGAAATGAGGAGATTGCTTCAGGTTATCGAGCAAGCTGGACTTTTAATGGGTGTACCCCTGCTACCAACAAGGTTGTAGAGGAAGGTGAATCTCTCCTTGTTGATCTCCATAGTGAGTATGGTTGTTATCTTGGCGATTTGAGTCATAATTATGTTCTTGGAAACTGTCCACCAGAATTAAAGAAATTCAATGATGTTTACGAGCAATTATGTTATGCTCTGATTGATAATATGTATGTGGGTAACACTTTTGACAATTGCTACCAAGAAGTTCGAAAAGTGGCTGATAAAGAAGGATATGGAAATGATTTATTTTTCGGGCTAGGTCACGGAATAGGTTGTATAGGTAATGAATCTTGGCCAGTTATTGTCCCTGGTAAAGAATGGGGCCCTTTAATATTTGAAGAAAATATGGTTGAAATTGCTGCTGTAGTATTTAACCGCCCTGGTCTAGGAGGATTGCGTTTAGAATCTCCAACATTAGTAACCAAAAAAGGAGCTGAGATACTTCCTAAAACTCCATTTGAAGTAGATTATGTTTAATTCTTTTTTTATTATTTAACAAACTTTTCTATCCTATCCATTGCATTTTCTAATTTACTCATCTCTGTCGCGTATGAGATTCTTATTCTGTCATCTGAAAAAGAACCAAATATATCTCCAGGAACTATTGCTACACCTTGCTGTTGCATAATCTTTCTAGAGAATTCTGACCCGTTTACGTCGAAATTTTTAACTGAGGGCATAATATAGAAAGCACCCTTTGGTCTAACTACCTCAAATCCCAGTTTCTTTAACCTATTATATACAAATAATCGCCTCTCATCAAAGCTCTTGAGTATATCATTAAAAAAGCTAAGATCCATTTTCAACGCTTCAATAAATCCATATTGTGCTGGATGATTAGTCCCTGCTACGGTGTATTGATGATATTTCTCAATTAAATCAATAATTTCTTTTTTTGCAACAACATAGCCGAGTCGAAAACCCGTGGCTGAGAATAATTTTGACATGGCATTAGTGGTAATAGTTCGTTCAAAAAGTCCATCCAAGGATGCAGGGCTAATATGTTTATATCCATCATAAACATAATTCTCGTAAACCTCATCAGTGATGAGATATAAATCATAATCATTTACTATATCAACAATTTGATCTAATTCTTCGGGAGATAACGCAGATCCAGTAGGATTATTGGGAGAATTAATTAAAATTGCTTTAGTTTTTGGTGTGATTGATGATATTATTTTTTCAATATTGGGACTAAAATCATTATTTCTTTCGATTTCTATTACTTTAACGCCAAAGAAAACTCCTAAATAGAAATAAGAGATAAAATTTGGTGATGATAATATTAGCTCATCTCCAGGATTAAAAATTGAGGCAAAGGTTAGAGTGAGAGCTTGTGAACCACCATTAGTAACCATAATGTTTTCCTTCCAATTACAACTAATATTGTTTACCCTTCCCATTTTATTCTCAATTAATTGCAATAGTTCAGGAACACCTCTTGTTGGAGCATAATAAGTAATTTTTTTTTTTAATGCTTCTATATTTCCGTGAATTGCAGGATCTGGAGTCTTAAAATCTGGTTGACCTATCCCTAAACTTATTACATCCGATCTTCCCGCAGCAAGATCAAATAATTCTCGAATCTTTGATTTTGGTGCTTTAGCAACATTATGAGATAATTCTTTCATAATTTACTAACTATTCATTTCTATTTAAAACATTTGATTTTTAAGTCTTCAAAAAGGAGAGCGAAACATTTGAGCAAAAACAAGAAAAATCTAAATTTTTTCTCCATAGTTTCTTAAGATTTGAAATACTAAATTTTTGAATGCTTTCTCTACATTATCCCCAAACTTCGCACTTGTTTCAATATAATCACTTGCTTGTATTTTTTCAGCTAACTCCTTTCCCTTTTCTTCAGGAACAGTTCTTTGATCACTTAAATCTATTTTATTACCTATTAGTATATATGCGCCTTCCCTTTTTACGTAATTTTTAAAATCTTTAAGCCATTTTGATTCTACATTTTCAAATGTTTGAAAACGAGTAACATCATAGACAACCAATGCTCCAACGCACCCTTGAAAATACATAGAACGAATAACATTATATTTTTCCTGACCCGCAAGATCCCACATAATTAATCTTACCTGAGCATTGACTTCATCTAAATCTACGTCTTTACGGACAATATTTGCCCCTAAGGTTGGTTTGTAATCTTCTTGAAAGGCTCCTTCAACGAATTGGTTTATTAATGACGTTTTGCCGACTGCCGCATCTCCTAATACTGTAATTTTAAAGACAAATTCTCGTTCTTCAGTGGTCATCTCTTCTTATATCAATCCTTATAATTACTAATAGGTGATTTTAATATTGGATAATTAAATATGTAACATTATTTTGATTTTTGATCTATTTAATTATTTTCCTTTTTTGTTTTAAATCTTTTTTTTATTTTCAACTTTAGAACAAATGAATTGTGATGAGGATCATTTATATTCTCTTTTTCTCCATAAAAAAATATGTGATGATTTGACGGTAATGCTTTTTCAAGTGAATGTACAAGAAATCCCCTGAACAAATCGCATGAAACTCCGATTTCAGAGCAAAAAATACATTTATTCACTTTAACAACTATTATTTCATCAGATTTTTCTATAATTTCTACATTCCAATCTGTTTGAATAAACTCATTGATTTCTCTTATAATATCCTCAAATTTTTTTCCATAAGGAAATAAATAAAAAGAGAATTTACGTCCAATTTCATACAACAGTTTTGTCGAATCATATAATAAACAATTCTGAGCTGCAATTATTTTTTTAAAAAAAAAAAAATCTATCGCTCCGTCTGGATCTACATCTCGAATGTCTTTTAATTCCAATAATCCTGCTTCTCTTAAAATGGATTTCATCCCATCATAATCAAGATTGTCAAGATAAGATTGTAAAAGTGCAGTAACTACTCTATTTCTAACTGTACCTCTATAATCTCCAATTATTGTGGAATTATTTGGCATATATCTCATTGAAACGCATAATTTCTGTGAGTTTTTTGGTAATCATCTGATTAATTCTCTAACTCATGATTCAATTTTCTTATTCAGTGCTTATAAATTTAGAAAATTCAATACATTTAAGCTTTTTTTTTGTGAAACTCCAAACGAAATTCAAATGTTAAAAAGTATTATTTTTAGTGTGTCTTTAATTTTAAAAGGCTAATACTCTTAAAATGAAGAATCTAAATAAAGTAATAAATACAGATTTTGAATATAACGTAATATTGTTCAAAACAAAATAATTGAGAAACCTGTTTTTATATTTAAAAAGCATTCAAGAATTTACCAAATTTAATCAATTATTGGGATAATGGAAAACAAGAGATATTGGTAATATCTGATTAGCATTAGTACAAAGCTACCAATTCCAAAAATCAACCCAAAAACAGCCAGGGCTTTTGAATCGTCTTTGGCAATTCCAATAATTCCAAAAATAACAGCTACAATACCTGATAGAATAATTATTACATTAAAAATAATCATGAAAGATGTTAATCTATAACCCATATATCTTAGTATCATAATCAAAAAAGATAAGCCAATTCCCATAATTCCGAATGAAAAAGCAAGGATTCCATTTGTTTTTTGTGGCTCAAAATAACCAGGGTATGGCTTAGTTCTAACAGATTCAACTGTTTTAACTTGAGTCTCTGGTTCTTTCTGAGATAACGTAGAAATTAGTTCACGTGATAGTTTATGACCGCAATTTGCACAAACTTTCCAATCATGCTCTACAGGAGTACCACAATTTGGACAATAATTCATACCTATTATTAACAAAACTGTATATTTATTTCTTTTCTACCAATTGTCAATGTTTCATTAAAAGCGGAATAATTTGTTTAGTGAGTTCTGTTATAAATTAATCACAAATAAAACTTTAAAAAGTAAATAAAAAGTTAAAAAAATTCAAAAAAAAAGATTATTCCTTGACTGTTTCTAAAAGTTCTTCAATTTCAGATTGGATTTCGTCTGGTTTTTTCGCTTCTTCACCTTGAATGGCTAAGGCGCGCTCTAAACGGTCTCGATGCAAAGTATTCATGGCGCAGAAGGGTACCTCTAATACTTTTGATGAGTCCTCTGGATCAATCACGCCGTAATGAACAAGACATCGACACACCCTATCAAGGTCAAAATTGTAAGAATCTTGGAAATGCATTGAGGAAATTAGCAGATTCTTTTCATGGAAAAACATCCCCGCAGATTGAAGATTAGGAAAAGCAATCAGGCGAGAGAATGCTATTAACGTTTTGCTGGTCAAAATCTTCGCAGGATTCCGTACGTATCTCATTGCGCCAGCAAAATAATACGCCTTCATAAGCTGCCGATATCCTAAGCTTGTCATATCATCGACAAACTTTCCTACCGTACTTGCAATGCTTCCAAGATTATCCAGATTTATTCCTTTTAGTAAACCAGTGGGTTTCGGAACCTCTTGTTTTTGGGCCATATCATATACTTTATTTGACCACCGGATGAGCCCTTCCGCATCAAAAAAGTTTTCTATGGGTTCCCATTCACCTTTGCTATTTATCACCACTATAGTGGCAAATCCACAGTCACTATGGCTGGTTGGGCTCCACTCAGGCAAATCATCGAACCATGCTAATAATCGAGTCATCTTAGCAGTTGTTGCTAACGGATAGAATTTTTTAATTGCGTTGTTTGTGTGTTCATTTATTGCAATTTTCAGATCTGAGGTTGTATATCGTATATCCATCAAATCTTCAAAGCTTATACGACCACATAGAGATACAGGTTGATATATTATTCCAGAAATTACATCATTATTGTCTTTAGCATAGTCCAATATCTTTCCAACTTCGTGATCATTTACTCCTTTAGCTATTACTGGGACTAGCATTACACCATAAAATCCTAATTTACGAGCATTTTCAATCACTCTTTGCTTTAAAGGCCATAGATTTACGCCTCTTATCTTTTTCCATACTTCAGGGTTATCAGTTGCATCGAATTGCAAATAAACAGCATCCATTCCAGCATCTTTGCATTTTTTCATAAATTCAATTGACTTGGCAAATCTAACTCCATTGGTTGTAACCATAACTTCAATAAAACCTAATTCTTTACCTTTTCGAATGATATCGGGGAGATCATCTCTAACTGTCGGTTCTCCACCAGAAATTTGTAATAATACTGCTGGTGTGGGTCTCATTGATCTAAAATGCTCCATGATCTGGACAATTTGATCATATGTTGGTTGGACAACGTATCCCTTTGCACTAGCATTAGCAAAACAAATGGGGCACGCTAGATTACACCTATTAGTGATATCAATTAAACAAATATTAGGGGCGCTTTTATGGTTTTCACAAAGTCCACAATCATAAGGGCAACCTTCATTACATTCCTTTATTCCCGAAGATACAAATTCAGGTTTGGTAGTATGATCTACTGTAGAACCAATCTCATCCGTAAATGTTTGTTGCCATTTATATTCTTCTGGATCAATACTAAGTTTATCTTTAAAATCTCCGTGATCTTCACAATTTTTCCTCATCATTACCCAGTTTGTAGTTTCATCAACATATATTTCAGCTGCTATTGGCTGTAAGCATTCTGGACATATACTTGTTGTGCGTCTTATAATTTCTTCAGTCATAAGTATCATTTTTTGTATTTTTTTTTTTAATAAAAACATTATTTAATTAAAAGGTTAGTTAACTTTTCTATAAAAATTTTTTATATAAAATAATACTTGGAATCGTATTATTATTTTATTTTATGTTTTTTAATAAGAAACCTCTGAAATCACGATTTTTATAAAAAAAAAGACTAATGTTATGAGACAATTTTAACTTATTAACTCTTCTTAATTTGATGGATTTCATACATAATTGTCAAAAGGATGAAATAACTTAATAAAATTATTTAAATAATAAGAATCTTCTTTTTATCCAATCCAAAAAGTTTTTAGAAAAAATTGAGAGATATGAATAAAAGAAGAATTTCATTATTAATTACTTTAACCCTAATTGGATGTTTTTCAATAATTAATTTGTTACCCGTAGCAATAGGCTATGATTATACATTTTCTGATGCGGAAGATGATGTCATTCGAGAATGTGATTCTGGAATAGAGACTGGTGATTATTATGATGAAATTGATATAGTTAAAATTGTTATTGCTGATAAACATGTAAATTTAACCGTGGCAGGAAATCTTGCTTATTGGAATAATAGTTACTCCGCAAGAATATATTTTTCTAATCAATTCTTTACCTCTTCTACTGGTTTTAGTTGGACACCTCCTTATTACATCTTACATTGTGCAAATGATAGTGGCCCTTTAAATGTAATTTTAAAAAAGGGATACAGTTTGGGTGGTGGGAATTTTGCTTATGAAGTATGGAATGGCACAGGTTGGGAAGATGAGAACACAGCAACCGCAGCAAATATCCTTACTGAGATTACAGAACATTCAATAATAAGCGATATTCCTTTAGCAGTTGAGCCAATTCCAGATAGCATGCAAGTCTTGGTCGCGGCACGTTTGTTTCTTTTTGGTGATTGCGACTATATGGATTTTGCACCCGAATTATCTAGTTTTTCCGGTTCTCAAGGTGGTATTCCTGGCTATAATTTATTTATATTGAGTGTTATAATAATAGGGATTTCTTTAATCATAATAAAAAAATATAAAAAATAGAAACCTAACCTTTCTTTTTTTTTTCATAACAAATTATTTGTTAAAGCCTTAATCTTAATAATTATTTACAGTAGGAACAAATGATTAACTCTTGATTTTTTAAGGGGAGACTCCTGCCACCAAGACCTAATAATAAGGTCGGAAACAAAATAGGGGGAGGAGGGCGAAATCAGAGTGTGTTTTATCACACTACCAAAAGACAAAAATCCAGGGTGGGGCAGGAGTCATGGTAATAAATCTTTATTTCTCTCCCTATTTTGATTTTAATTGTATTAACTATACTTTTTAAATTTTTATCTTATGATGGAAATAAATAATGATTCAAAATGCAATTTAAAAATCTTTATTATGCAATAAATAGATTTGCAGATATTTAAAATAATTGTCGATATTTTATTGACAGAATTGTGAATATTTGCTGGAATTAATATATGAATCTACTTAAATCTTAAGAGACTTAAGTTACAAATTTAACAGTTGGAATAGATTCAGTAAACTAATAAAGTGATTTAATATTTTATAGATATAACTATGAGAGAAACTGTAGGACGAGAAGAGCCACCATTAAAATTAGATGTAATTGCAATAATATTCTTAGCAATTGGCTTTATGATTTCATGGTTTAATATGATATTAATTTTAGAAGCACCCAGATACATTGAAGTTATAGCATATTTATCAATTATTTTTACTACAATTATTCCAGGTGTTATTATTGCTTATAAAAATAGATATTGGGGTTATGGTTATTTATTTGGGTTTTCTGTTGCCGGGGTTCCATTTATGATTATAATTGATTTGTTCATTGGGGGCTATACATGTATTACTACTTTATTTATCTTTATAATATTATGGTTAATATTTTGGAAAACATGGCGCTCTCTCAGCTCTATAAAGGTGGATGCTTAAATAGATGATAAATTTTTAGACTTTATAATCGACCTAAATTATAGTATTAAAAAAATAGTTGAAGAAACATTATTTAGAATGTAAGGGGACATCTTCTATAGTAATATTGTTAACTCTTTTTATCGATAAAAACTTTTCTTTTATCAGTTCTGTATTTAAATGACCAAATTCAAGAGAGTCTCCAATTAGATATGTTTCATAAAAGCATTTTTCTAATTCATAACAAATACCAGTTGTATGTAGTATATCTTTACTTAGATTTAGTTCATTTAATACTTCTGAAATACCTTTAACGATTTCCGGCGAAAATTCTTCTAATTTTATTAGTATTTTCTTTATTATTTTAGTATTTGTAGGAAAACAACTTACTTTTATAACATCTTCTCGGGATATAAAAATTAATAAATAATAAGGTGAATCAATAATTTCTTCTTTCACTTCGTCAGGAAAGATAGTAAATTCCAAATCTTCTTTTGTCATAATTAGACCCAAAGAGATTTTGTTTTTTTCTTTTCCCCCAGTGTTTTTAGCAACCATCTATATCAAAAAATCCTAAGTAATTAAAAATATATGTCTATTAATAAAATTTGTTTGTTTTTAATATTTATTTTTTTTTTAATTTAATCCATACAATTTAAAATTCGTAAATAGGTATGTAATTAAAAAGAACTTGAGTATAGATAAGAAGATATAATCTGGATATTACTAAGATAACATTCATATTTTAAAAAACTAGTTAAAGATTGTTAATTATGTGATTTTGATTATTATGGAGAAAATTCTGAATTATGTCTTACAAATTTAATGAAACTGACCAAAATATGGGTTTTGGCTTTGATATTAAAAGAATCAGCCGAGATGAGTGCTACTTTCATGCAATATATTTTTTAGATAATCTAACAGGTTCTCTCTTAGTGAGTAAAAAATATTCTGATTATTTAAATTCTCCTTCAAATGGAGATTTAATCAGTGGATTTTTAACTGCTCTAAATTTATTTATAAAAGAAATAAAACCTGGTGATAGGGATGATGAGATTCAAGAAATTAATTTTAGAGAAACACGAATTTTATATGAAAGAAGAGGAAGACTGACTGTTATTGCAATAACTAAAAAATCAACTATACAATTTGAAAGGCATATATTAAATCTTATTGTAGATGATTTTTATAATCGGTTTGGAAGATCAATAAATCAATTTAACGGTGTTATTGAGCCTACAATTTTAGATTATAAAAAGAAGTTAAAGGTGCTTAATTTGTATAATTCTGATTTTGAAAAATAAAGCTATAAAATATTATTTGGAAGGGTCTTCTTCTTTCTTTTTCTTCTCGATTTTTTCGATTTCCCCTTCGATCTTTTCACTAATTCCCTTTATATCTGGCTTAATTTCCATTCGCTTTAGATCTTCTTCTCGCTGTTTGTCTCTTCTAAATGCTTTTTCACTAATTGTTTTTTCAATTGCTTCACCTGCTTTTTCTAAATCTGGCTTTAATTCCATCCTTTTTTGATCTATCTCTCGTTGTTTATCCATTCTAAAAGCTTTCTCCCCAATTGTTTTTTCAATAGCTTGACTAGCTTTCTCTAGATCTGGTTTAATTTTTTTACGTTCTTCTGCAGCTTCACGTTGCTTTTCTAATCTAAATGCTTTTTCACTAATTGATTGGCTTATTACTTCACTTACTTTTTCTAAATCTGGTTTCAATTCCATCCTTTTTTGATCTATCTCTCGTTGTTTATCCATCCTAAATGCTTTTTCTGCTACGGTTTTACTTATTGCCTCACCTGTTTTTCTATAGTCTGGTTTTAATTCCTTTCTTTTGAAGGCCTCCTCGCGTTGTTTTTCTTGCATAAAAGCTTTTTCACCGATTGATTTTTCAATTGCTTGTCCAGCTTTCTCTAGATCTGGTTTAATTTTTTTACGTTCTTCTGCAGCTTCACGCTGTTTTTCTAATCTAAATGCTTTTTCACTAACTGATTGGCTTATTACTTCACTTACTTTTTCTAAATCTGGTTTCAATTCCATCCTTTTTTGATCTATCTCTCGTTGTTTATCTATTCTAAATGCTTTTTCTGCTACGGTTTTACTTATTGCCTCTCCTGTTTTTCTAAAGTCTGGTTTTAATTCCTTTCTTTTAAAGGCCTCCTCACGTTGTTTTTCTTGGATAAAAGCTTTTTCACCAATTGATTTTTCAATTGCTTGTCCAGCTTTCTCTAGATCAGGTTTTATTTTAAATCGTTGTAAATCACTTTCCTTCTTTTTCTCAATTAAGAAAGCTTTTTCATCTATGGATTTACTAATTGCTTCACTTGTTTTTTCTAAATCTAGTTTAATCTTAAGCCTTTGAGCATCGCTTTCTCTCTTTTTTTCTATCATGAATACTTTTTGGTCAACAGATTTACTTATTACCTCTCCAGTGCCTTTTATATCCGGTTTTAGTTCTATTCTTTGTAATTCTTCCTCGCGTTGCTTCTCTCGTAAAAATGCTTTTTCACCAATTGTTTTTTCAATAGCACTGCTTTTTTGTTCAATATTAGGTTTTATTTTCATTCTTTCTAGATCTTTTTCTCGTTGTTTCTCTCGCATGAAGCTTTTTTCTGAAATTAAATTTGAAATTAGAGTTTTGCTTTCTTCAAATGCGTTCTTTCTTTGTTCTTCAGTTAGTTTAAGATATTGTTCTCTTTCTTCTTTTTCTTTTTTATAAAGTTCACTAACAATTTTTTTTTGTTTTTCAATTTCTTCTGGAGTTAAATGATTTTCATTTTCTTCCAATTTCCTCACTTCAAAAAAAATAAAATACGTGTTGTTAAATATAATATCAAAATTTGTATTTATTAATTTACTTATCCAAGAATTAATAGTTTTGAATTTAAAGTAAAAAATTCAATGAGAATAATGAAGAGGTTTGCGAACCCTGAGGATTTTACAATTAGTATATTTCTATTTTATTGGTATAGGCTCAAATGACTCTTCAGAAACTGAATCCATTAAACTAATCATAGTCAGCTTCATTGTAAGCATTTCCATGACCTGGGTTAATAATTTTTGATAATAGTTTGATGTTCTATCAATATTATATTTGGAAATAATTTCATCATATTTCCTTTTCAATAATAATTTTAAATTTTCTTGAGAATCTAAATCTAGCTTTTGTGTTTTTAACCAGTTATCAATCTGATCTTTAATTTGAATTCCAAATTCATCATCTTTAGCATAAGTAATTTCTTTTTCTTCAATATATTTTAGATTATCAAGATATTCCTTATCCTGATACATTGGCTTTAACAGAAGGCCAATATTGATTATTAGAGGTTGAATTTGCAGTTTATCTAATGAATCAGATAAAAGTTTTAAAATTTGTCGTTTTTGGGTTAATTTTGCATAATTTATATAATCTTGAATGAAATTTAATAGTGCATTTTTTATTAATAATTCTTGAAAATCATTTATTGATTCGATTTCTAAGTCAAGGCTTTTTTCAATACAATTATATACAGCATTCATAAATGGTTTTATATTCTTAAACATAGAAAAGTAGTAAATAAATTGAACAATTTTCCCTAAGATCTCTTCTTTTATATTATCTGATTCAAAAGAAAAGTCAACTTTCTGTTTAAGATTAAAGGAATTATCAGGGATTGATAAGAAGGTCTTTATATCTGAATATTTAGATTCAAATACCATCAATGATCTTATTCAACCATACTATTAAAAAATTTATTTTAATTGATGAGATAAACAAGAATAAAGGTAAAAGTATTTGAGTCGTTGATGTTTGTTGAATAAATTTAATGAATTTTAAAACTTCATCATAGAGGAGTCAAGGCGGTACTACCCGCTTTTTGAGCTTCATCAATAAGAGACATAATTTCTTCAGTTGAAATCGGGACTAAGTCAAATACTGTCATACCTGCTAATTTAAGTTCTGCTTTAACAGTTTCTGCTAGATTGTTACAATCCCCGGAAAAGAATACTTTCCTTTTACCAAAAGCTTCCCTTAGTTTATCGCCAACTTCATTAATCGCACAATATCCTGCCACAAGACCTTTAATATATCCTTCAGCTTTTAGTTTATCTACAAGATCATCGTCATGTCCTTTACCCATTATTATAAACCAACCTCCTTTGAATTTTTCGGGATAATCATAAGCAAATGTTTGTAAAGCAGCGAGCGGATTGTTCTGACAACCTTCTATGCATAAAAGATCTTTTCCTTTGACGATCTTAACATTATCAGGAAACTCTTGCAATAAATCCCATTCATATTTCTCTTTATAATCGTCTAAATCTTTTCCAATTACCTCAATATAGTTTAAGTCTCCCTCACCTAATCCTCGCTCGTAAGCTATTTTTAGATAAGGAACTTCATTAAGAGTTAAACCAAAAATTCTTGCTCCCACAACATCAACGGATAAGGTATCTCTCCCTGCGATCAAGATTTTAAACGGAATGACTAATTTATTCTCCCATGCTGTAGGTGGGTAATGTCCGTGAATAGTTCCTTCGGTTCCATCTATAAGAGTAAAATCAGGTTTAATTAACTCATATACATCTACTAACTTCGAGTGCAAATTATAATTATGATCTTTACCCCGGTCTGCATGCTGGGGAAATCCCCATTGATTCTTTATCCCCAATGTAACTCTAGCTTGGCAATGCATTTTTAATTTTGGTAAATTTATATAAGTCAAAGAATTTCTGTTCTTCATTATCTTAACAACTGTTGCAGGTAATCTAAAGGTTTTCAAGTTATAGCCTGTAGAATCCGTTTCCGCTGGAGGTTTTCCTTTAAACTCAAACGTATTTGTTTCTTCCTCATCTAAATATATTATATCTGCACCTGACTCTTCGCAAACTTTCTTATAACCGTTAATTGCAAAGACAACCCGAGTCAAATTTGCCTGAGTTGAATTTTCCATAACGTAAATCTTTGCATCTTTTTCTTTAAGATATTGTATAACTGCTTCAAGTGCTTCTGGAGATGTATCTGAATGTTTTTTAAAATCAATACCGTTAACTTTTATGTAGACCTGTTTTGAACTTTTAATTATTGGACCAGTTAGCTCAATTTTATCTAGAATTTTATCAATCGCAGATTTAATTC
>JBATUM010000284.1:0-8442 GCA_049671145.1 Promethearchaeia archaeon | reverse complement strand
AACACATCAAGTTATAAAATGAATTTGTACTCTAAAGATTGGAAATTTCAAATTTTTTTCTTAAGTAATGTAAAGAAATTAAATGAAAATAAGGAGATATTTCATAAGGCATGTGATAAATCTGATGGTGTTATTGTTTTCTATGACCCAAATACCCGAGAAGATTTTATTAATGCAGCTGATATGTGTATTAGCCTAAGAAATAATTTTCCAGATTTAGAAATAATATTGACTACAGGTTCAGAAGAAATCACTGCTCCATCCAATCTAGAATTAGAACGATATGTAGAATTAGAAAAACTAGAAGAAAAGCATCAAATCAATAATTATGATGATTATGAATCAATTCTTTCAGAGATTTTGATAAACGTCTTAAAACGAAAAAAGAAAATAAATAAAGAAATCAAACTTATGAAAAGCAAATTGAAAGAATTCCAAAACCAGCTTAGCAATCAAAAAGCCGAACCAGATAAAATTAGAATGGAATTGAAGGCATTTTTAACCTCTATGGAGAAAGCAGAAGATATAATGGAAGCTAAAAAATTAAAGGATTTTAGAGCAGATACAACAGAACCACACATTCCCTCTGAAAAAAATGTGATCTTTATTAGTTATAGTCACGCAGATAAAGATCCTTGGCTTAAGCGTTTACAGACATACCTGAAACCTCTTGAAAAAGAAGGAATAATTCACAGATGGGATGATACGCTCATTGAGCCGGGACAAAATTGGTTTAATGAAATAAAACGTGCTTTAGCATCAGCAAAAGTTGGTATCTTTTTAGTAAGTGCTGACTTCTTGGCTTCTGATTTTATTTCAGAAAAAGAACTACCCGATTTATTAAATGCCGCTGAGAAACGAGGAACAACAATTATTCCTGTGATAGTAAATCCATGTAGATTTTTAAAAACGAAAGGCTTAGCAGATTTTCAAGCAGTCAATGATCCTTTAAAGCCTTTAGTGAATTTAACTAAGGGTGAACAAGACGCCGTTTTTGAAAGGGTTGCAAATCAGGTTGAAAAGATACTTTCAAAGGAATAATTATTACCTAATCTAATGTTTTGAAACCAATTTCAAATATAATTACTGTTTTCTTTAGTTCAAACATATCAAAAGGACAGCCTGTCCTATGTATTAATATTCTAGGTATGTATATTTAATGCTTAAGATGTAAATAAGACCAAATCGTGTGAATTCCTATTTCTTTATAACGTTTATTGTGTGTGAATTTCTATTCGACTGATTCACCTAGAATATTTTGATATTTTTCAACCCATTCTGTATGTGCTTGTGAGATGAGACTTTCAACTCTTTTAACAAACAGAGCTCGCTTATCTTGAACCTTATCGTATCCACCCGTATTTGCTTTATAAAGATGTTGTTCTTTTTTTAATAACTCAGCAGTTGTTCTATAGTTTACCCAGTGGTCTTGAAATTTAAATATCCTCAAAGTTGAAACCAGAATTGCAATGGCCACAGATGTAAAAATCGAAATCCATTTAAGTATGTTAAATGCTTCAAAAACGAAATCCATAGCTATTAAAAGAGGAGTTAAAGCAGAAAAAATTATTACACTAAATTGTACATATTGGTACCGTTTTTTGTTATGAGTAGATTTTTTTTCATACCATTGTATTTGGTCTTCATATCTTCCTTTCCAGTATTCTTCAAATTTGTTATCTTCCATTTTTACTCAATTTTATATTTTTTATCTTGGTATTGAAATTTCTTTATAATGTTTAATTTAAAAACTACATTTCATTATTTTTAACTTTTTATTAAAATATCAGCTTAAAAAAATGCAGTAAAAGGAAAAATTTTTAGATTTATTAAATCTGGAGCTTATTAGAATATCAAATGATTAATCTCTAAACTCCCTTATTATTTTATTTTGGATAAAATTTTCAAATCCAATAAAAATACTTGGTAAAGATTCTTATGATCTGATAAAAATAACAATTTTTATACTAAATAATTAAAGCATTATAAATAAAAAAAATAATAGTATAGTATCCAATTATATTTTTAAAAAAAAAAATCCAAAAAAACAGGTGTTTAGAATCGAAAAGAAGAAATTATCTATAATTAAAATGGTATATGCTTTTCTATTATTACTTTATTTAGGATTATTATTCTTAGAATACTATAGTGCTGAAGGTGAATATAACACAGAACATTATTATGGAATTTTCACAACAGATGGGAGCGCCTACTTAAGCCTGTTATTTTTTCCATTATTCACTTCTTTAGGCATCATGATTAACTTTGGTGCGATAAGAGCCTTTAGTAAAAATAGATTTGCTAGAACAGTACGAGTAGGTGTGACCGGAACAATTTTCTTGACAGTTGTTATTATTCTTCATATAATGAATGTTACTAGTCTTCCAAGTGTAGTGATTTATCCTGGTTTTTATCTAATATTTGTTCCTTTCATATCGCTTTGGGTATTAAATATTTATATTGGTGCCAAGTTCATCAAATATGGAGCCTGTGATCGATGTGGAAAATTTTTTATAACGGATCAATTGGTTGAGTGCCATCAATGTCGAAGAAAAGTATGCCCAAATTGTTTAGATACCGAATTTAATGTATGTACCGCATGCAAAACTAATTATGTAATGAGAATGAAGATGGTAGAGAAACAAAAAGCACAACAGGCTCAATCTCAGCAAGTTGTAATACAACAGGTTCCTCAGACACAAATTTCCCAAACTCCTACCGGTATGAAACATTGTATTCATTGTGGGAAATTAATAAAATCTATAGCGCAGTTTTGTGAGGCATGTGGAAAAGAACAATAATTTTTAAATTCTTATTTATTTCCAAGATAATATTACTATAATCAGTTTTTTTTTTAAGATAATCTTTATGGATTTCTGATTTAGAATAGATTATCTCCATTATAAACCTAATTTTGAACTTATACAATAGATTAAAGTAACTTCTTTATTCCCCAAATGCCTACTCTTTTAATAATTTTTTTTATAAAATCTTTTTTAGTGATATTACCTTCCTTGTAATCTTTCCAGACTATTCTGATTTTATCCCAGTCTGAAGCTAGATATTCCTTCATAAACTCTTCAGTTAACTCTTGGTTTTCAAGAACTTTCACTGCATTTTCTGCAATAATATCAATACTTTCTTGCATATTTTTGAGTATCTCTTTTATTTCATTTTTTAATTGTTCAATTTCATGTTGAAGTTCATTAGCTTTACTTAGGTCCCCGATTGATTGGAATTGTGTTACAGTACTATTTAGTTCATCTTTTCTTTTATTTAGCTTATTCAATTTGCTAGTTAAATTTTCATATTGCAGAAGTTGTGTCTCGAGTATTTGTGTTTGTTGGCGCTTAACCACTTTCAAATCTTTCTCAATTGAGGATAATTTAGTCATAATCTCTGGGCTCTTTGGTTTAACTGCATCAGATAAAAAGGATTCCTGTTGTGAACCCCCAGATGCTTGAGATTGTTGTTGACTAACTGTAATTCCCATTGCTGATATATTTTGAGCCTGTTGTTGAGCTCCATTACTCACTTGTGATTGCCCAATATTGAGGCTAGATGGTTTACAAGTAGCACAATAATCACTCCCTTGCATGGCTAAGAAAGTATTGCATTTTTTACACATTTTCATTCCCGAATCTTGGAATTCGATAGTTGATTGTTCTTCTTTCATATTTTGAGAGCTTTCTTTAGATTCTGATTTAATTTTAGAAGCTGTTTTTTTCATAATGATATTAATCAAGTTCTTAATATTTTGGTCAAAATCACGAGAATTGAATTCAATTCCTACTCTTGGGCTTAGAAGGGGAGGGATATGCTTTGTTTTTAAAAATATGGGGATAATAGGTTTTCCTAAAGCATCAGCAGCTGTCCATTCTTTTTCAACAAAACTGGATTTGAGTGAATTAGGAGAACAGAATAATACTACAACATCACATATGCCAATGTTGTCGTTCATAAATTTTATAAAATTATCATAAGTTTCTTGTTCATAATATAAAACATCATTGATTTGTTCAAAATTTTTAAGACTTTTAACAACTTCCCTAATCTTAAATGTTTCAGTGTCTTTATGATTATAGCTTATGAATACTATGATATTTGGAGCATTCATTATTCTCGTTATTTCTTTAATGGTTTCTATTAAACTATTTATTCTTTAAATTTAGCCATTTGTTAATGGTAAATAAAGTATACTCAATATTTAATATCTTTGTCATTTAAGATTTATGTGAGTGCCCCCCTTCAAAGCATATAATATATAATTTTAACTGCCTTTCGCTATCGAGTTCTTGTTTTCGTTCCAATTACTGAAGATTTTTTAGTTATTTAATTGGCACTTAAGAAAACATTTTTATTTATGAATTTTCTTTTATACCTAGAAGATAAGAACCAAGGTCTCCCCAGATCGAGTTCGAATCCAAAAAACACCAGATTAAAAAATTTCATTGAATGTCAATGTAGCATTGCGATTGAATTCAAAGAGAAAACGCATCTAAAATCATTTAAAAAACGCACAAATAATGAGTTATCACGATTTTAAGTTCAAAATTCTGCTTCTGGGCGAGCCTTCAGCAAGTAAATATAGATTAGCACTGAACTATCTCACGAGATATTGCTCAGATAATATGAAGTCATCCATTGGCGTGGATTTTTACATGAAGATTACTGAATCAAATGGAACACGAATTAAACTGCTAATCTGGGATTGTGACTGCCAATATAGGTTCAGATCTTTGATACCCCTTTATTGTAGGGGGGGTAATGCGGCTTTCATCTTTTATGATATCACTGAGACTTCAATGTTTGATAGGCTGCCCGAATGGATACAATTGATTAGAAAGAACGCTGGACACATTCCCATCTTGCTAATAGGATGCAAACTTGAATTTGAAGAATTCAGACAGGTATCCTATGATGATGCTATTTTATTAGTCGAAAAATACAACCTTCAGGGTTACACTGAAATCTCAACTAGAACGGGGCAAAATGTGGAAGATGCTTTTAATTTACTTACTAATATACTAAATGAACGATATGTTCCTGCTGCAATACGAGAAAGCTTACGCGAATTCAAGATAAATAATTATCTTACGCTCAAGTTGCAGAATAATAGAACCAATATCTACGTAAAGGGCATTTTATTTAATCAATGTAAGTATTTATTGTTAAATATCGAGAAAGATAAATTTCAGTATTATGAAAAAATTGAATCGATAGATGAGGCTGCAGAAACATTGGATAGATCATTAGAAGGAACACATTTTAATAATTTTGATCTCTCTCCTAAAACCGAATTTTGGGGGCATTGCTCTAACCTGCAAGCATGGTATGAAAATGATTATGACACACGCCTACTGCACAGAAACCTTGCCTTTCCTTTATTGAAAGCGCTTGCAGAAGCGGGAGATCCTCTTGCGAAAAAAGTATTTAAAGAAGAAATTGCTTTAAGACTGGAAAGCGGTTATTCTTCCGTAGTTCGCTACTTGGTTACTCAAGGATATTTGAATTATTTAAGCAGAAAAGAATTGAATACTGTTTTGGGAACTCCTAATTTCAAAGACTTGCCAGAACACCTAAGAAATATGATTAATAGCAAAAGAAAAGGAGTAACTTAGAGTTTTTTGAAACGGATGATCGGCTGGATAGATTAAGATTTGAACTTTCTTAAATAAATAAAATTAATATTTTTATACTTTTTAATCATAAGAAGAACTAATGAGTATATAATTAAATTTAACAATACTAAATAAAATAAATTACAAAGTGAAGTAACATGATGCTCCCGGATAAATTAAAAAAAATTATCAACAAAATTCCCGAAAACCATGCAGCCTTGGGAAAACTTATAGAAAAAAATTATCAACTTCTGAATTTAGATGAATTAAAAACCATTGATTTCAAAAAAGAGGAAATAAAAACCGATTTTTATATAAGCATCATAACTAAAATACTATCTACTAATTCCGAAGCTTTGGAATTGCTCAAGAACCTGAGCGTGTTGAATACCCAAATTGAAACTAATATTGACCGGAAAACCGTTGAGAAGGCCTACGATATGGCTAACATTCAAGGCAAGTTAAATTATTTGTTGGAAATAGGATTACTAATTAATAAAGGAGAGCAGGAGGAAACTCTTGATTTTGCATCCGAGTACGTTCAAAACGCGATGTTAAGTATATCCGGTAAAAGCTGCCATGAAAACGCTGGAAAATATTACGAACAAAAGAGCAAGGATTTCAAGGAAGACTACAATAATGTAACGGAAATTCTACACCATCAATCGGAAATTGCTATCGACGATGTGCTTGCCATCGGATTTCTTGGAGTTTGTAACGTTCTGCGAATTGCTGGTTTTGGAATTCAAAAGCTAATTATAATTGGAGAGAAATTGATCGGTTTAGAAGATAAATATAAAGCCCCAGTCCTAGTGGCGCTCGGAAACCTTTACGCTGATGCGGGAAGGCAAGAGAAAGCGGAAATTGCCTATCTTGATGCATTAAGTGCTTACAAGGAACTGGCGAAAGCTTATTACAAGATATATTTACCTTACGTCGCAACGGTTCACAATCATCTCGGGAAATTATATGCGGATCTCAAGAGATTTGAGGAAGCAGAAAAAATTTATCTTCAAACATTAGAGCTTTACAAGGAGGTTGAAGAAAGGTATACTGATGTTTTCTCGCCTGATGAAGAAGATATAAAATTCGAGGGAGAGTCAGAAAAACCCGTTTATCAAAAAGTAGAGGTTGACCTGCCCATCGATTTAGATCCCGAAAAATTATGCCAAGAAGCTTTTGAGGATTATAGGGAAATAGTGAAGGATTATCATGACGTATTTTTACCCGATATCAATACAAGCCAGGACGAGATCGGTCATGTTTACATCGATCTGGACCTTTTGGGAGAGAAAAAAGGGGCCGTTCTTGATGAGCCGACCCTAAAAAAATTATATGCAAAAACGTGTTACGACGGGCATTTAGCTGATGTAGCTACGGTATACAGCAATTTAGGGCTGACTTACGTGGAGATGGCTCAGCATGGCGAGGCTGAGCGGATGCATATTGAGGCTTTAAGAATTAGGGCTAAACTCGCTGAACAATACCCCGATAAACATCTTCCTTTACTCGCAATCATTCAAAACGACCTAGCAACCTTATACACGCATTTATACCGAACTCAAGATGCCGAGGAGATGTATCTAGATTGCTTGAAGACCAAGAAAGAACTCTCGGAGCGTAATCCGACATTGTATTTACTCGACTATCTCGGGGCTCAAAATACTGTAGGACATTTTTATTTGGGTATCTACGATTATGATAAGGCAGAAAAAATGTATCTTGAAGCTTTAAAAGGTCTCGAAGGATTGACCAAAAAAGAGCAAAAGCTCTATGCCGCCAATATAGCTCTCGTAGTGAATAACGTTGGAACTGCAAACCTGTTTTTAGGAGAATATGAAAAAGCCAAGCATTATTTTGATAAAGCATTAAAGGACAATCCCACCAACGGTGATATTCTCTATAATTGTGCCAGCATAGAAGCAATTAATAAGAGTAATGAAAAAGCTTTGGGTTTTTTGGGAAAGGCAATTGAAGCGGATAAAAAATTTAAAAAATGGGCGAAAACCGATCGGTTTTTGAAAAATATTAAAGACTTGCCGGAATTCAAAAAATTAATTGGAGAAAGTAGTGACAATCAAGAGGAACAAAACTAATTAACCTGCTAAGCTACTGGTTCTTTTTTTTAAGGATAAAATAAATTCAATTTTTTAGACCTCCTCTAATGCACTTGAATTCTCCGAATTTAAGTTTCACTATATTTGATATCCTAATTTAGACGCTTCATTATATGCATTTTGTGCTTCTTTCTTTTTGCCCATTCCATCATAAGAATCCCCTAAATTTGCCCAGTATACTGGTTCCTCGGGTTTAATTTCCGTAGCCTTCATAAAACATGAAGCGGCATCATTAAACTTACTTTGATTAAAGTGTAATAAACCAATAGAATTCCAATTTCCAGCATTTGTTGGATTAACTTCTAAAGCTTTATTATAATTTTCAATTGCTTTATCGTATTGTTTTAACATATCATAAGCTCCTCCTATATTCGAAAGATAGAGTTCATTCATAGGTTCATGTTCTAAGGCTTTTTCATATTGTTTTAGCGATTCGTTGTATTTTTCCATGTGATAATAAACATTTCCTAACCTATTACAAATGGACGATTGTTTTGGATCAACTTCCAAAGCCTTATTAAAATATTCAATTGCTTTATCATATTGTTTTAACATATCATAAGCTCCTCCTATATTCGAAAGATAGAATTCATTCATAGGTTCATGTTCTAAGGCTTTTTCGTATTGTTTTAGCGATTCGTTGTATTTTTCCATGTGATAATAAACATTTCCTAACCTATTACAAATGGACGATTGTTTTGGAT
>JBATUM010000283.1:0-12843 GCA_049671145.1 Promethearchaeia archaeon | reverse complement strand
ATGTGTTCTTTCTTGAATAAACCTGCAAAACCTAATAGTTTATAATCCCTAAATTCAATATTTTTCGAAGAATAAATATTCCTTAATCCAGAAGTCTCTTTAGAAGGATATGCAAAATGTGTGATCCCCTTTTTATTAAAAATTTCTAAAATAGGGAAATCTTCTTTTTTCAATAGCGTTATAATTGATATTTTTAATCCCATATGACTTCCAGCAATTCCTCCATAATAAACAGCACCTCCTATTGATTCTCTACTTATGCCATCCACTTCAATGATGTCTTTAGCAAGATGTCCCAATATTGTAATATCAGAATCAAATGTATCTTTATTCATAATATTAATTAAAATAATTGATTAAAGATTTAAGAAATTATCTAAGTTTAGCATTAAATGTTTTTGTTAAGATTTATGGATAAAATAAGTAATATTCTTAACCACTGGAATCAAAATTTAGATTAACCAATAATTTTTTAACAACTATTATAAAAAAGTAGATCTTATTAAAGACACTATTAAGATTTATTCATATATCAATAGTGAACTTGGCTTATTATTAATAAAGCTCGCAATAATTTTTTCTTCAATTTCATGAAATTTTAATTTTTTTACTTTATCACAATTCCAATCGTAGCATTTTCTATCATTTTTATATACCACACCACAATGAATTGTGTGATATGACCCATCAGCATATTCTTTGCCACAAACTAAGCATTTTTTCATTTTTTTTTCACATTCACTAAAAATTTTTTTTATTATATTCTTATTTGCTATAATTATACTATTGCAGTTTCTTATTTAAACCTTCCCATTAAATTCCCCACTTATCATAAAATATAAATATAAAATTTAACTCGATAAAAAAATAAAATCTTCATAACCATTTTGAACAAAAGTTATATTTAAAATATTATCACTGAACAATGTTCAATTTATAAAATGTCATATTTAATATTTATGGTTAATTATTGAAAAATGTTTAGAATAAATAACGAAAGTTGATGCATTTTATATTAAATTTTAACTTTTTAATAATTAATCCCCTAATAATCACTAAGAGCTTGGATTATCGCTTTAACAAGGACATTAATGAATATTTTACTCCTCTCCACGTTTATTCTAATTTCTTTAGCGATTTCAATTTGTATAGCATTGATTTTTTCTTTATTATAAAACTGTCGGGTAACATATCCCCCAGAATAAGATAAGTTATAATTTGTTAAAGCTAGACCATTATCAAGTGAAAAATTTCGTGAGATTTCTTGATCTAACTGCAAACAACCCCAATATTTATCACAATCTTCCATATCTGATTCTTGAAATAATGATAAGGTACTTCCAAAAAGATGACCAAAAATAATCTCTGGATAATCTTTTTCTGGTTTTGAAAAACCATGAAAGTCGATAATCAGACATCGATCATAAGTAGACACACATTCTTGGGCAAATTTGATTAATTGGTCGTGATATGCGTGATAAATATTACGAGCTTCATCTGAAGATTGATTAAATGCCATTTGAGAACGAGCAGGGCGATTTAAATCTATTTTACTTCTATGTATTTTATTTAAAATATAAAATATACTAAGGTTTTGATTTTGTTTTTTTACTTCATGGATTATTTGTTTTGCTATAAAAAATGTGTTTTCATCAGGAATCCGAGGCCCTTGAAACTTATCTGGAATTCTTCTTGGTTTTTTAAAGCCTCCATGCGCACAAGATAAAATTATTGGTGCTGTACCTACTGCAATTTCAAAATAACGTTTTAAATCCATTTCGATTAATATTTTATTTTAATTTGATGAAATAAAATGGGGAATTATTCTTTTATCTTTTTCTGTCGCTAATATGTTTTTATAAATCGTCAAAACTATGGTAATTTTTCGCTATGGAATTATAAAATATTTTCATAACCTTTTTTAACTTTAATATTTTTTCATAATTACAATTTAGTAAAATTTGTACTTACTATTTAATTAAACAACTAGGTAAGGGATATAATGGTTATTAATGATCTTATTAGTTTTTTGAAGAAAAAAGGTTTTAGGGATACCTTGGCAGTGCTAACTCAATTTAAAAATTTCAAGGTTGATAAACACACCTTCTATAATGAATTGAATAAATTTAGCTATTACAATTCTTTTTTCCGTGTTAAAGATGATCTACTTAATAAAGGTTTAATTGAAATTGAGCAAAACAATAAAAAGAAATATGTAAAGCTAACTGAAAAAGGCTTAGATGTATACAATAGATTAGTTGAAATTAATAAATTGATAAATTCCAAATAGCTCTGAAACGTATTTATCCAGTCAAATATTTTGACATTATTTTTTTATATTTTCCTTTATTTTTTAAATAAAAATAATTAAAAAAATTCATCTGTGTTTTAACAAAATAAGAATGATATTTAAGAAAATTATAGTTGGTCCTTTATCAACTAATTGTTATATTTTTGGTTCAGCTAATACAAATGAAGTAGTTATAATTGATCCTGGTGGTGATAGTGATCGAATTTTTGAAACTATTGGGAATTTCAATGCAAAACCTATCGCTTTATTACTCACTCACGGTCATTTTGACCACACGTTAAAACTCGGTAAAGTAATGCGCCATTTTAAAATTCCACTAATGTATAATAAAAAGGAATTTGATTCAAAAGTTTTTACTCAAAAAGAAGCAGATAAATGGTTAGTTGAGGGAGATATCATACAAATAGGTGATATTAATCTTCATGTATTAGAAACACCTGGACATTCTCCCGGATCTCTATGTTTCTATTCAGATGATGTAAAAGCGTATAAGGAATCAAAGATAGATGGAATTATCTTTTCTGGTGATTTGCTATTTCGAAGAAGCATTGGAAGGTCTGATATCCATGGAGGTGACCCTAATCAATTATTTGAAAGTATTAGAAATAAAATTATGTATAATGAGACTTTCACAGATAATTTTTTAATTTTTCCGGGCCATATGGGAAATACAACAATAGGCGAAGAACGCAAGATGAATATGTTTAAAAATTATTTTCTTTAGCTATTTCTTTAGAAATTTTTTTAAATATTCAGTTAATAAATAAGATGATAATTTTTTAAGTATATAATATATTATATTATTAAAAATTAGTTTTCAATTAGGATTAATTGAGTGTAGATTAATTTGATTAATAGAAACGAAGTTAAAGCTATAATTCGAAGGTTTGAGGAGCGAGAAGGTATTAGAGGAGTTATCATCTGTGACTCAACAGGTTTACCCATAGATTCAAATCTGGAAATTAACATAACCGAAGAGGTAGCAGCTTATGTAACATCCTTGATTGGAAAAGGAAAGCAAGTGGTTGATGCTTTAAAGGAAGGTTCTCTAAAGTTTATAAGATTAGAGACCTCTAAGGGTGAGACGATGGTTGCTTTAGAGAGCAATTTAATTCTAATCATATTGAAATAGGCTCTGGAGTTTTTTTAAAATTTTAATTTATCTGAAAATTCTTAATTAACTAACGTTAATGAATTGTTAGTTCTATTTTCCTTTTTTAAATATTTGATAAATTTAAATTTCTTTGAATTATATATATATTTAAGAAAAATTCTCCACTCAATTGAGAAAGGTATAACTAATTTTATAATTGATAAAAAGGAATAAGAGTTGGATACATATGGACAAAAAACTAATTGAACAGAAATTAGCAGAATTAATGGATATCATACCTGAGTGTGAAGGATTAATTGCTGCAGATGCAAATGGTAAAGTTATTATTGGTCAAACTATCACTGAGACGGATCACAGCGCTATAGCAAAAGCATGTTCAAGCATTATAAAAGATTCAAATACACTGGGAAAGAACATCAGTAAAGGTAAATTAAAAACTACCACAATCGAATTGGATGAGGGGTTTGCACTCTTAGTAGGATCAGATGCATTAATTTTGATTGCACTTGCTGGACTTGATGGTCGAGCTTCATTAAGTCTTTTAAAACGTAATTTGATTTCAATTTTAAATCTTTAATAAAAATATCCTCTTTTTTTAAAATAAAAAAAATAAAAAGAACCATTAATAGCTTATTTTTTCTTTTTTTCTTTAAGACCTTTTTCTTCTAATAGAGAATCTAAATCAGTTTTTTCAGCTTTAATTTTCTCTTTTTTCTTTAATTCCGTAACTTTAACGTATTTTCCTCGTTTACGTTTCTTTTTTGTTGGCTCCTCAACAGGGGTTTCTATCCTTTTTATCAGTTTTCTCACAAAGGCATACATAATTAACCAGAATAAAACAATAACACTAATAATTATAATTGTTAATAATGAATTAATATAATCCGCTAAAGGCACATCAAATACCTCAAAAGTAGCTGAAGCTAGAAAAGTTAAATTCTCACCCGTTAGATTATTATGAGCATCAATAGAAACATTAAAGATTATTTGGTTCATAGCAGAAACATCAATTTCAACAATAATAGTTGTTGATTCAGTTGGTCTTAATTGATTTAATTCTAAATAATTAATTCCGACTATTCTACTTGTTAAAGCAGGCTGAGTGATAATAGATATATTTGAAGCAGGAATGTATAGCTGAGAATCTCCCGTATTTATAATGTTAACTCTTATTGTTGCTTTTCTATTTCTATATAAAAGAGGCACATTTTGACGGATTGAGATTTGCAGATCATTTATTTCTAGATATAAATCCACAGTTATATTTTGGGAGTTGCTTAAAGTATAAATATCTCCTGACCAGATTAATCTGAATAATAATTGATCTTCTTCATTTAAAGTTAAAGTGTCAATCTCGAAATCAATATTTCCTTCACTGTTAGAAATTTGAGATGAAATTTTTTCCCATGAATTATCATCAAAATATTGAAGGGTAATATTCTTAAAGGGAATACTTTCTCCAAATTCAGTCGTTAGAAAGGCACTAAGATTAAAAGTCTGACCTCGAATAGGTGTTGCTGGATTTATTGTGATATTTGAAAATATACTATTCTCTTTTAAAGAAAATGATGCAATAAAGTCATTATAACTACTTACATAATTTTCATCGAAAATATTGACGACAAACGTTGTTTGATTGGGTAAATAGATACATTCATCTCGTTCAAAGGGTTTTAATATATTTGCCCCTGTAATTTCTCTATCATATTTTAAAGTTAATAAATAACCTTCAAAATCGTTTTGAGTGCTATTAACTATCAATGCATAATTCTCATTTTTGTATATCCCCATTTCGACATCTTCATTTCCATATTTAATAATCATTGTTAGCTTAGTCATTACCCCACCTTTTCTTACAGGTGCGTTAACACCCTGCCAGATACCATCATTTTCTAAATGCGGGATATTGAACTCTAGCACATATTCTTGAGTATCTTGACCTAACGGATCTCCCTTCAATTTTAATGTTTTATAGCTTGAGGTAACTTCGTCAATAATCCAATCCTCGTTTGCTAGTGAGACTAATTGCGCTTTAACTTTTACATCTACATCACTTATTTCAAACATATTTTGAAGAGAAATATTCACCTTAATATTTTCGTCAGGATTTAGAATAGTCTCATTTTGGAGAAAATGGTTTAATATAATTGGAATTTCTATATTTCCTATCTCAAAATTAAATTCTTGGTTAATATCAAAATTTTGAACAGGATAATAATTAGGTCTATCTGTCACATTGACAGTTCCTATAAGAATAGAATAATCAGGAAATACTTCATCTACTGTACCATTAAGAATATTTTGATTTAATGTGGGATAATAAACACAATCATCTATTTCTACATTATAAGTATCAATGTATAGTTTGAGTTTTTTACAGCCAATAGCAGAACCATTAGTCCAAAAAAATCCTAAATAATAATTTCCGAAATAGGTTAAAGTATTTCTGATTTGTAAAAGCGTATCATTATTAAAGTCATACCTCAATACATCATCTTTTATGACACCGGTTAAATCATCTCTTTCTCCGCCTGGATATTCCCCACCTGGGTTTTCAGGGTAAAATAATATTACATTAGCATCCCCACTCTTTGGAGGATTACCATTTATATCTCTAATATCAACACTAGATGTCATATCGTCGCCAAACATAAATCCATTTGTTTCCCAAAAAGTTCCACCATAATTAATGAAGCTATGCATTTCATAAATAAGATTCGGGCTTGTTAATTCTATTGTATAAGTACCAGAATTTACATCCACTAAAGTTTTATTCACTACTGTTTTATCATAACCTTGTTTGTATACATCACCCGATTCTCCCTCAGTTTTATAATATAGCTCATCCCCAATTGGATTAGTTAAATTATGCGCATCATAAGCACTCGGATATACAAACCAGAACTCCAGGAAGTTCCAATCATCAAAATTTGTATGGAGTAAACTTAAACCAAAACTTAAACTCCACTCAGGTAGCGAATCATAACTCACATTATATGAAGTTGTTGTGGATTCAATCCAGTAAGCTTTAACAGAATAGGTTACATTGAATTTAAATCCTTTAGTAATAGTTCTATTCCAATTAAGATCGACTCTAAATTTATTTGGAGGAATAGCACTTATGGGAACAGTAAAATTATTTTTCCATTGCCCTAATCCCCAAGTTAAATAAGAGCTATCATTATATGGGGCAGATCTATCTTCTTGATCTTCTATTGTGATATTTTGGATATTTAAGTTATCATGTTCAGAATTCCATAAATCTGAGGGCATATAACCCCTAGTGACATTAATTTTAAATAAAGTTGCATCTAAACGTTCTGAAACATAAGGAAATAATGATGGAATCGTTTTTCGAGCAATATTCCAATCTTGACCATTACCAGACACTCTCAATTGATGATCGACATAATTATCAGGGTCACCAAATGTAAATCTAGGTATTGTTACTAAACTGTATATTTTTTCTGGTCGATTTGATTTAATTACAATGAAATAATTAAATAAATCTAGATTTAGTGTATTAGCGCTATTGAATTCAAAATAAGTTAAATTATCTTCATTATAACTAGAAATAACAATAGAATCTATCATTCTATTATAATTTGGTTCTAAATTATTTGTTCTAAGATTAGACTGAGTTCTGACTATAGTAGCATTTGCCTCATACAAAGTAATATTTAGCTCAGCACTAGCAGCTAAACTAACATTTAATGTACGTATCCATGCATAAAATCCATTTACCGTTGATTTCTTACCCTTTAAATCGAATTCTAAAGCAACATAGTTATTATTGGTAATTTCTAAATCAAAACCATAAACAGCAAGGACATCAAGTTCAGCTAAATATACAATATAATCCTCCGCAGTTGATCTTTCGAAATAAAATTGTAAATAATTAACATCTGAGAGATCTATAAAATCTAAATTTTCATTTATAAGCCTTTTCTCAAAATCTAGAAGGCCCAAACTGCTATTAATGAATATTGGTTTTGATACATTCTTCCAAGTTGAATCTGAGATATCATACATTTTTAACGTTAAATGGGTATTTAAAGTGGAACTTAAAGTAAATGAATTAATTAACCCTAAAATGAAGGTTCTGTTGAATTCCAAAAATATTGAAGGACTCCCGCTTATAAATGATGTTCCTGTAAAATTGACCGCAACTGTAAAATTTATTACTCCACTTGACGCATTAAATTGAATATCAGTTGAGGGATTAGCATCAACTAATTTATTAAGATCTAAAGAATTAAGATTGTTTCCAGTATGTACTGTTATTTTTGAGTTATCTTCATCATATTCGAATTCAATAAAATTTCTTGCATCCAATGCATCAGTATTTTCAAGAGTGTAATCGGTCGTATAATTGTTCTGAAACGTAAAGTTAAAGTTACCATATGAGAGATATGCTGTACTTGTATCAGATAATGAGGGTATTTCAAAATATTGCTCATTATCTATTGCATAGGAATCATTTGTGGCATATATTCTTGCATCTTGAGGATCTCCTGATCCGTTTATGTAATAATCTGATAAATAACCATCAGAACTAGAAGGTAAATTTTCTTCTTGATTATAAATTGTTTTATTTTGATTAGATCTATCCATATATAGATTATTTGGATAAATTTGAATACTTGTTAAAACTATTAAAAAAACGAATAAGCTTACAAAAAATAATCTTTTAACTTTCTTATTTCTGTGCATCAATAAAAACAACCGTATATCTCAAATTTTTTAGTTATAAAATAATTTAAAAATATTAAAATTTGCCAATTTTTTTTAACTTTATTACCTAATATTGCAAAATGACTTAATATTATAAAAGGTTTAAATTTCTTTTTATTCTAGAAAAATAATAAGTAAAATTCAGAGTAATTATGACAGAGGAATTAATTATAAACGAAATTGAAAAAAATAAAGACGTGTATATAAATTTTTTAAGAGAAATAATACAAACAGATTCGTATAATCCTCCTGGAAACGAAAAAGATGTTGCTATAAAGATTCGAGATTATTTAATTTCCAGTGGAATAAAATCCGAAATTTTTCCGTTTGGCGAAAATAGAGCGAATTTAATAGCTTGTCTCAATGATAATTTTCAAGGTAAAAATCTTTTATATAACGGACATATGGATGTTGTACCTCCTGGTTCTGAAGAAGAGTGGAAATATCCTCCGCTATCTGCATTTGTGAAAAGAGACAAATATCTTTTTGGAAGGGGGGCCACAGACATGAAAAGCGGACTAGCAGCGATGGTTATTGCTTTAAAAATCCTAAGGGACTTGAATATAAATGTTTCAGGAAATTTAATATTAAATGCTGTAGCAGATGAAGAAACTGGTGGAAATTTTGGAACTAAATGGTGTTTAGAGAATAAATTAACTCACTTTAAAATTGATTTTACTGTTATAGGAGAACCTACAGGATTAGATCCCCTTCCTAAATCCATTATGTTGGGAGAAAAAGGAAGGGTGGTAGTAAAAATAGTTACACATGGTATTTCCACTCATGCTTCATGGCCATTTATGGGAAAAAATGCCATTTATATGATGAGTGAAATTATTGAAAAATTAGAGAAATTAGATGAATATATACCAAGCACCAAGCCCCCTTTTTCAATAAATCAACTAAAAAAGTTATTGAGCAATGCATTTCCTAACGAAGAAATACTCGAAAAGACCTTAGTGGAACAACCTATGCTTCAAAGTATTTTGAAAGCTCTTACTAAATTTACGAAAAGTTTGACTGTTATACAGGGTGGTATTAAAGATAATGTAATCCCAGATAAATGTGAAGCATTTATTGATATGAGACTATTACCTGGTCAAAAAGTTGAAAGCATAATTAATGGTTTAAAACGTTTGATTAAAGAGGATTTAGGATATGAAATTGCTGATGATTCAAAAAGCAAGCCTAATGATATATTTGTAAGTATAGAAATAATGCAAAAATCAGAAGGCTCTTTTTGGAAAGACTGGGAAAACAATCCAACATTAGAAACCTTAAAAAATATTATTGAGGAAATTTATAAGAAAAAATCGTTTTATTTTATATACCCTGCGAGTCAAGATGTTCATTTTATTCGAAATGGGGGATATTGTCCAGCAGCTATTTCATTTGGTCCAGGAAGCGGATCATCAGCACATGCAGTTAATGAGTTTGTAGAAATAAAAGATTTCTTGAATTCTATAAAAGTATATACATTGTTTGCGTATAAATTTCTAAAATAAAGCTTTCATTTGAAAATTTAAATTAATATTTTAATATAATTATATTATTTCTATATAAGTAGGATTAATCATATAGAAAATAAGAGAAAGTTGCAAGATTTCAAAATAGAAGATTCAATTATTCTAATTGATAGTTCAAGATCAATGCTAAGAAGAGACTTTAAACCTAATCGTTTAAATGTTGCGTTGCATACAGCCACCAGTTTTATTCAAGCAAAATTTACTATAGATCCTAAAGATAGAATCGCAATTGTTTCCTTTGGGGATAATACCAAAAGATTATGTCTATTTACTTATGATGAGAGTAAATTAATTGAGTCATTACAAAAAATTCAAATATCTGGGAAAGGGATATTACATGATGGCCTTGCTTTTTCACTTCAATTATTAGTTGCAGAAATGAGGAAAATAGGGGGTAAAACATATAGGATTTTTATAATTTCAGATAATAAAATAAAATACTCTGAAAAAATAAATAAAATTGTGGAAATTGCTAAAGGATTAGGTGTCTACATTGATTCATGTCAATTAGGAAAGTCTGATGATTACTCAAAAAGTATATTGAAAAAGATCGCTAAAATAACTGGTGGACAATATGGGTTCTTTAATAATTCTAAGGCTTTATCAAACGCAGGAAAGTCATACGCCTCAAAAAAAGAATTTAAGGAGTCAATGGATTATTTTTCACCGAATAAAGAAAAAAACTTAACTCCCTTAGTAAGTGAAATAGCATTACCGTTACGAAGACCTACATTTTTAGATATTAGATTAATGATGAATAATAACGATAAAATCGGAGAAAAATGTCAAATTTGTCATTCAATTAAATCCCCGATAACTACTGGGGATTTCTACTCAGAAGGACGATATTGTCCCTCATGTGATCGCCCAATGCACTTATCTTGCGCAGCAATGTGGGCAAAAAAAACAGAAGAAAAAGAAAATATATTTCGGTGTCCTTTCTGTTTCTTCCTTTTAGAATTACCTAAATCCACCTCAAAATTAATAGAAGAAAAGGACGAAAGTACACCAAAAATAAGATTAATTGATGAAGGAGAAATAAAAAGAACAAAAATGAATTTAATGCCTGATGGTCTTATTCGTCAAATTAATGCGTCATGTTCTTATTGCTATAGTATATTTCTGGGAGATTATAAAGTCTATAAATGTGAAAAATGTGGCTCATTTTATCATGAACCTTGCTTAGAAAAAATGAAGAATGAAATCAAAGGATGTAGAAACTGTGGAGCACAGATTGTAAATGAATAATCAATTTATTTAGAAAAAGCTTCGTAAGAAAGACTATCTTTTTATTAAAAGTATTTAAGATAACATTCTTTTTATATCAAAAAGAAAGAAAGGTGATAATTTACTTGTCAGAGGCAAAGAAAACTAAATGGGTGATTACTTCTGCTTGGCCTTACGCTTCTGGGCCACCTCATCTTGGAAATTTAATTGGAAGCACATTATCTGCAGATGTATTTGCAAGATTTCTCAGAATGAAAGGAGATGAAGTAGTATTTGTATCAGGATCAGATTCTCATGGTACACCTGTCGCAGTGGCAGCTAAAAAGCAGGGAATATCAGCTGAAGAATTAGCATTGAAAAATCATGAATTAATAAAAGATTTGCATAAAAAATGGAAAATTTCGTATGATAACTATACTATTACGCATAATCCTACGCATATTGAATTTGTACAAAATTTTTATTTAGATATTCAAAAAAATGGGTATATCTTTGAAAAAGAAATAGAATCCTTTTATTGTGAAAATGATGATTTATTCCTTCCAGATAGGTTTGTAGAAGGAATTTGTCCTCATTGTGGAGCCGAAAAAGCCAGAGGTGATCAGTGTGATAGTTGTCAAAAATTATTAACTCCCCTCGAATTAAAGAAACCGTATTGTACTATTTGTGGGAACACTCCAGTAGTTCGTAAAACTAAACACTGGTATTTAGATTTTCCTAAACTTCAAAATCAGCTTAAACTGTTAATAGAGGAGAATAAAATAATTCCATCTAATGCTCGACAAATGTGTTTAAATAGTATTGCAGAAGGTTTACCCGGACGATCGATAACGAGAGATTTGGAGTGGGGAATTCCTGCTAAATTTCAAGGGGCAGAAAAAAAAACAATTTACGTGTGGTTTGAGGCAGTTTTAGGTTATGTATCTGCCGTTAAAGAATGGGCAGAAAAGATTAAAAATCAACCAGAAAAATTTGATTACTTCTGGAAAGATCCCAATACAAAAACAGTATTTTTTATTGGTAAGGATAATATTATTTTCCATTTAATTGTATTTCCAGGATTATTGATTGCTTATAATGCAGACAAAAAGGAGGAAGATAAATTAGTTCTTCCTTATAATGTATCATCAACAGAATGGTTAATGTATGAAAATGATAAATTCTCAAAATCTCGAGGAGTTGGAATTTGGATAGATGAAGCTTTAGAACTTGCTCCTCTTGATTATTGGCGTTTTAATTTGCTTTACAATCGTCCAGAAACAAGTGATACTTCATTCTTATGGTCTGAATTTGATAATAATATTAAAACTTTAAACGACAATATAGGAAACTTTATCCACAGAACCCTAACCTTCATTGATAGACAATTTAATAAAACTATTCCAGATAAATTAGAATATGATGATATTGATAAGAAGTTCATAGAAAAAGTAAATTCAATTGGTAAGAAAGTTAGCGAAAGCTTAGAAAATTTTAGATTAAGGAAAGCATTACGAGATATAGTAAGTTTTGGAAAAGAAGGAAATGTGTATTTGAATGATAAAGCACCTTGGCATTTAATCAGACAAGATAAAAAAACAGCAGGACATGTATTTAATATTTGTGCTCAAGCAGTATATGCGTTAGCAATTCTATTAAGCCCATTTATACCTGATACTTCAGAAAAAGTCTTGTCATATTTAAACATGCCAGCATTAAAAAACATTTCTTGGGAAAGTATAAACGAAAATTCTATTAAATCTGGAACCAAAATAAGCAAACCAGACCCAATTTTTCAAAAATTAGAGATTGAAGAAATAAAAAGTAAATTAAATCAAATAAGAGAAAAGAAACAAAAAGGAGGTAAAAAAGAATTGATTTCATATGATTATTTTAAGAAATTAGATATTAGAGTCGCAAAAGTAGAATCGGTTGAAAAAGTTCCTAAAGCA
>JBATUM010000282.1:0-6221 GCA_049671145.1 Promethearchaeia archaeon | reverse complement strand
CGAGAATAGAAACACCTTTAAACATGTATAAAGTATTAAATTCCTCAAAACCTTTAAAGAGATCTCCATTAAAAGAATTGAGATTATATATATCAATAACAATGATAATAGCATCTATTCTTCTGATATTTTCATAACGCTCATTTAATTGATTAAAATCTTTTCCATTAAATACCTTGATTTTCACTGGAATGTCGTGATATATTATTAAAAATTCATTTAATTTTTCTTTATTATCATTTCTTAAAGTACTTCGCTTTAAATAATCAATGAGATAATCTATTCCCGAGTCATCTGCTCCTATTATTCCAAGATTCAGGCTGAACTTAATTTTTTTCAAAACTTCACGTCCCAAAAATAATTATTACTGTCTTAATTCTATAATATAAATTATTAGTATAAAATTTTGGTTAATAAAGTTATCTTCTAATGTTGGTAATATATTTCTTTTTAGTTTTAATGATAATTATTTGGAGCTTTTCATTTATAATAGTGGATATTTCACTTGCGTTTATACCTCCTCTCTCTATAGCGCTATATAGGTTTATAATTGCCTCGATTGGGTTCCTTTTAATTGATTTGTATATTAAGCTGAAAAAGAATAAAATCCACAATAAAACTCCGAATATTAAAGCAGAAAAAAGCTATTCGAGAAGAGAATGGATTTATTTAGTCTTGGCAAGTTTTTTTGGAGTTTCTTTTTTCTTTTTTGCTCAGTATTCTGCTATCAATTTAATTGGTCCTTCTCTCCCTGCATTATTTGTGTGCCTTTTAGCACCTGTCATGATATCTATATTAGCCCTTATTTTTTTTAATGAAAAACTAAATAAATTAAAGATAATTGGCTTCATAATTGCATCATTTGGAGGATTTCTGTTAGTAACAGGAGGTAATTTACAAAATATTACTCCAGAATCTCCCAATTTCTTAGGATATATGTTTGCACTTATGACTCCAATATTTTGGGCAATTTATTCTACGATAACCAAAAAAATAGTCAAAAATAGCTCTAGTAATCAGATGAATAAATATATCTCATATATGGCTGTTATTGAGCTATTGTTTTTGGTAATTATTAATGACGAATTTAAAATTTTTGTCCAAAACTTTTTAAATCCGATTTTATTTCTAAGTTCAATATACCTAGGGATCGGGTGCTATATAGTAGGCTACTACATCTGGCAATATTCTCAAAATGAACTAAAATCAGCGAAAGTGGCTTCTTTCTTATATATCGAACCGTTTCTTACCTTAATATTCTCTATATTATTACAGAGAAGTGATATAGTTGTAATTTGGAACATCTTAGGAGGAGTAATTGTTTTAATAGCAGTTCTTATTATTAATTATGATAGGAAGTGAGACAAGATTTCTTGTTTCGAGATTTCATATCTTTCAAAATCATTTTGATAATAATTTAGATAAAAAAAAATAATAATTTGAAAATTTATTCAATTATTACATCTACGTAAAATATATATACCCCAAAGTAAAAAGTTTCTTCATATACTAAATCTGGTATAGAAATAGTGAGTTCAACTGCAACAGATACAGTGTAAGTTCCATTTACAATTTCAATTTCATCAGGACCTAATAAAACATTTACATCCTGTGTTAACATATTTATTAGATCTTCAAGAGTAAAACTCAGTTCATAAAATTGAGCATTGGGAGTTGTAATATTAATATAAATTGTTAGATCCACATATTGACTTAATAATTGAAATGCTGTGGTTCCATCATTCTTCACTTCTCCTCCATTAAAAAGATATTCATAAGGACCTATTTCTACATGTTGTACATTAAAACTAGGATCAGTGAAACCAGTAAATTGCATGGTATTATAAGAACCACTTGAAGAACTAGAAAGAGGCGTTGTTAAACCAAATCCTGTACCTACCGATAATACATCAACACTAAGACCATACATGAATACTGGGATTAATGCTACTAATGTACCTACAGAAAGTATAGAAACAACTACTATGACAACTATATTTTTTCTTTCCATTTTTTATTCCTAAAATTATTAATTAAATTTTTTCAATTAATTTGTAAAAATAATATAAATTCTCTATATAAAGGATTTTGGTATAAATTTTTCCGTCTTTATTTTAAATGAGAATGTATTCAGGATGAACTAAAAATAAGAGATTTTATTCTTTAATTACATATTGGCAGACGCAATTTGATCAAGTTCTTTTGCAAGAATTTCATCAACAGGTTTGATTGGGGGTAATTTTTCTAGTTTTAAAGTTTGCTCCTTCGCTCTTTTTCTGATAGATTTTGATCCTGAGTCTTTCCATGCATCTCGAGATAATCTATCTATAATTGGGCTTGGGAGAAATAATACTTTTTTAAATAATTTCAAAGTTTGGGGATGGGATAATAATTCCTGTTTTTCATCATAAGCTTTTAGAATATTTGAAGCAAATGGAGTTCCAAAATTTTCAATACCTTTTAAAAATCTTTTTACCATTCCAATTATTTCATTATCGATTAATAGTTTTTCAATACTCTGTGTTGATTCAAAATCTATCATTCCAGGTCCAGAAACCATATTAATCCCTGCTAAACCTGCTAATAGTGCTCCCATTCCTGCTTCAAATCCTGCTTGAGCATCGGGTACTTTTGAGTCACTTAAACTCATGTAGGCATGAGTCGGTAGTTTTAAAAATTTACCCATCTCAACATCCCCTATATTTATCATCATTGTCTCTATAGCACCCATAGGAGTCGTACCCCGCCTCATATCTAAAACAGCTGGAGATCCTCCCCATATCACTGGTGCTCCCTTTTTAGTTAATTGAGCTATCACTATGCCTGCAAGAGATTCAGCACAATGTTGGGTTATAGAACCTATTAGAGTAATTGGAGCACTTGCACCAGCTAAAGGCATAGATACAAATTCTGAGGGAATCATACTATTAGCAGCGTCAATAAGAGACTGAGTTGTTAAATCAGACCATTTTAGAGGAGGACTGGGGCAAGCGTCAAATACAGCTAAGGGTTTTCTAGCTAAATCCTCCTCTGACAATCTGCATGCTAAAAGTAATTCCCGCATAATTTTAAAACTTTCTTTCCGAAATGTTCCAGTAATAACTGGTTTATAACAATTAGATAATGCAAGATATAGACGATGCCAGTCTTGAGCCTCTTTTGGCACATCTTGATAAACAATCGCAGTACTTTGAGCGTCAATAAATTGTAATTGTTCTACTATTTTTGAAAAGCGTAAAAAATCTTTAGATAAAGCCTCTCTAATTTCACCAGTTTTTTCATCTAGAATAAAAATAGCAGCGGATCCTGGGTCATAGTGAACTTTATCTTTCGTTAATGAAAGAAATTCTTTTCCATCTCTATCATATAGCTTTATCTCATTAGGTACTGATTCTAAACATTTATCTACCAAATCTGACGGAATAAAATAGCGAGAGTTCCTTTCATCAATACCATGTTGCTTGAATATTTTAATGGCTTCCTTGTTTTCCAGAAATATTCCTTGATTTTCAAGAATATCCTTTGCCTCGTTAAAGACTTTTCTCTTATGTTCTTCATCTAATAGTTGGATTTTTGGCTTTAAAATCGTCATATCTTAATCACTCCTAATTTCTTTTAAACTAAGGCATCTAAACCATTTTTTATCTCTTTTATAGTTTTTGGAGACGTTCCACAACATCCTCCCACAATTTTTGCTCCTGATTTAACAATCTGTAAAATATCTTTAGCAAAATCTTGTTCTGATTGATCATAATGAGTAATTCCACCTGGTGTTAGTCTTGGTTTCCCTGCATTTGGTTTAATCGATAACGGTTTATTAGTAAAGTTTTTCATTCCTTTAATTAATTCAATCATCTCTTTAGAACCTAAAGTACAGTTTCCTCCAATTACATCAACATTCTCATTTTCTACTTTTTCTATGCATTCTTTTAACGTATTTCCCATGATTGTGAAAAATCCACGTTTAGTCTTTTTATAAGTCATGGAGCTAATTATAGGCTTTTTTGAGACTTCTTTCACGGCTTGGATTGCAGCAACCATTTCTTCAATATCAGAAATGGTTTCTATGTGCCATAGGTCAATTCCAGGTTCTAAATATTTAATTTGTTTTAAATAACTTGAATACCATTGTTCATATGTCGCTTTTCCAATAGGGGATTTATATTCTCCTGATGGGCCAATATCCCCCACGATTAAATGATTAGGTGGACAAACTTTTTTTAAATTTTCTATAGCTTTCTCGTTAATATCTTTTATACGATCTTCAAGCTTATATTTTTGCAGATTCATATAACTAGAACCAAAAGTATTTGTTTGACACATATCTGAACCAGCCCCATAGTAAGCTTTGTGAATTTCTGTGATTATTTCGGATTGTTCCATATTAAGAATATCTGGTAATTTGCCTGGTTTGATGCCGCGTTTAAATATTTCAGTGCCCATTCCACCATCAAATAAAATTATTTTAGAAACATCATTTAGCCACTCTTTAAATAATGTAATAATTTAATCAACTCTAATTTTTATTCCATTAATCCATTAACTTTTTAATTAACTTAACTGCTTCTATGGCGTTATCGGCATAGCCATCAGCTTTACATTCATTTACCCAATTTTTAGTAACTGGAGCACCACCTAATATCACTTTAAATTTATCTCGTATCCCCTTATCCTCTAAAATCTCAATAAGCTTCTTTTGACCGATCATTGTGGTGGTTAAAAGAGCTGAAACTCCAATTATGTTGGCATTTTTTTCAAGAGCAGTATTAATAATTTTTTCAGCAGAAACATCAGCACCTAAATCATGTACTTCAAAACCATTCGCACTTAACATAGTTGCTACTATTGTCTTACCAATTGAATGTATATCGCCCTCTATTGTAGCAATTACAACTTTTCCTGATGTAACATCTTCCTTATTTGCTTTTAAATATGGTAATAGGATTTCCATTGATTCCTGTACAATATTTCCTCCAAGCATCAATTCTGGCAAGAAAAATTCTCCTTCTTCCCATAAGTCGCCTATACGACGAATACCCGCCCCAAATCCCTTTTCCACCACGTCTAATAAATTCATATTTTCTTCTATTGCCTTTTTTGTAAAACCAATTGCTTTATCTCTGTCTAAACTGACAATAGCTTCTGAAATTTCCTCATAAAAACTCTCTTGGGACACTCCAATCTCTCCTAAGTTAGAAATTTATTGTTTTTTTTATTCATATGAATATCTTATTAAAATTTCCAAAGTTTAAAAAATATAACTTATCTCTCCCTTAATCCAAAATAGTGAAAATGCTATTATTTATCTATTATTATTAGATTAATTGAAAAGAATATATATCCCAACACTATATGAAATTTAAAATAATGTTTGAGAAATAAATTCGATAAAAAAGGTGAAAATAAAATTCCAAGACGCTATTATGCTAAATCTAAGAAAACATATGCGAAAAATCAATCTTTTGAACAGGATCAAGTAGGAGAAGAAAAAGAGCGTTATCTAATCAGTATAGAGTTGATGAGCTTAAAGACTCTTAAAGATTATGATATCTTTGGCTGGCGAGGCGAATTCTATTTTAAAGTAGATGGACCTAAAGTGTTCAAAGCTCGATGGCCAAATAAGGGCACTGTCAAATTGCAAAGAAATCAAGAATTTACCTCAAAAGCAGATATGTCGCTATGGTCTCAATTTAAAACCGTTCGGGTAGATAAACCTGCAGTAGAATACATAAAAGTAATTTTAAGGGAACGAGACCATTTGAAAAAAGATTATACTGTGTGTGAATATGAATACGAAATTAAGTTACCATCAAAAACTCAATACGTTGTTTTACAAGATGAAAAAGAGAAAACAAAAGCTAAGCTTCGGATTCAAGCAACCAGAACCAGATATTAAATGATTTAAATATATATTCTAATTTTTCTATTTTTTATTTATTATGAGTAAAATTACTATGCTTACTTTTAAAATAAATTGAATAAACTCGATTTATAGCGTAAATTTCTCATATTCAGAATTACAAGGGTGATTATCAGTGACCAAAAATTCATTTTTAAGTGGAAAAAGAATTATAGAGCCTAAGGTTCCCGCAGATGGTCCATGTGTACAGACTGTAAAATCATCTGGTTCCCTATTATCATGATCAGTCAAAATACTTTTTATTGTATTCATTGTAATTTGACCATTGTATTTTGTTAATAGCTCAATTTCTCTGTTATAG
>JBATUM010000281.1:0-1567 GCA_049671145.1 Promethearchaeia archaeon | reverse complement strand
GATAACCTCGAATACTTACCTAAGGTTCAAGAAAGCTGCGATAATTTATTCAGAATTCTTCTTCAGTTTAGAAATAAAATCAATAATTGTGTATTATTGACAATAGGATCTACAGATTTTTGGGAGTTTTTCAATCGGAACCTTAATACTTCCGAAATAAACATGCTTTCAGGTTTTAAATTCGAAGATGTATCTTTAACAAATTTAAGTGAAAGGGATGCTTCCAGAATATTGAATCGATATATAACTGAATTCTGGAGCATTGTTAACACAAGATATACTCCTAAAGGTTCTGACTCCTCCTTTCCCTTTAGTTTTCCAACATTTCAATATCTCTACGAAATTAACGATAGAAATTTGAGAGATTCTCTAAGGCAATTAAACAAGATGATTGAGAAATATAAAGTTGGGAAGAGTATAAATTATCTTAAGGATATTCAAGACTCAATTTATCATTTACGTCCATCCCTAGAAAAAGTATATTTATTTGAAAATGAAATGAGTTTCTTGGAAGATTTTAACTTAAATTATAATAATCGGAATCAGCTTTCAAGAGATATAGAAATAGGAATTGTAAAAATGTTTAATATTCTGAGAGAAAATTCTGCATTTGGCAATTCTATCCTAAAAGTTAGGCATGAACCTAATATACCACTAAAAAATGGGTCTTACGCTAAACCAGATGTTTTCTTAACTTTATTTGGGAGGGAATCTCTACTGGACGTGAAATATGCTGAGATCCAAGTAAAGGCTTCTTATTCATCTAATAAAGTCAAATTTGAAGATATTCAAGGTTCATTCACACTTCTAAGTGAGATAAAATCTCACTTTCTAACATTCATTACTCTTTCTCCCTTAGAAGAGAAAATCATAAGAGAAGTTAATAAATTTGGAAGACGAATCGGAAGAATTTCGAAATTAAGTTCTGAAGAATCTTGTTATTTATTATTGCTAACTAAAGCATTCTCCGAATTATTTTTTAAAAAAGAAACACTCGATCCAAATTTATATCTTCAAATTCTTGAAAAGATTGGAATAAATTTACCCGATTTTATTGAAAGAATACGAAAAATCAAAGTTATAAAGAAAGCACCAGAAGAACAAGGTCCAAAAAAAGAACCAGTACCACGAACTCCTGAAAGACCAAAGACTCCCGATGAAAAAATTAGTAATCCAACCCTATTAGAACCGCATATTATAAGTTTTCTTGAAGAGAATAAATTAGTGAAAAATCAAACTTTGCTTATAAATGGGGTTATTCAATTAGCTTCCAGCCAAAATGTCGTGAAAAATGCGATAAGTAACTTAAAAGAAAAAAAGGCTCTCGCTTATTCTAGAAAAATTCCGCAAGGTTGGAGTCTAATTTAAGAATTATATTAATAATTTGTTCATTCGATATAAATAATATAAACTACTGATTTTCGTGAAACGGTTACCAATTTTAGATTAGCCAATTGGGCTTCTATTATATAATAAAAAAAGAATTTGCCTTTTGAAATTACAATTGTTATTAATTAATTCAAGAACCTCTATTTGAAAATAGATTATTTTATAAGGATTCGTGAAA
>JBATUM010000280.1:0-10094 GCA_049671145.1 Promethearchaeia archaeon | reverse complement strand
GTTGAAATGGCTTCCACAGGAGAAATAGCCTGCATGGGTAAGGATTTCCCCGAAGCACTAATGAAGGCATTTGAAGCGACAGAACAAGAAATACCTATTGAAGGAGGAAATATTTTAATCTCAGTGGGTGGTGAACAATTAAAAAAACAGATAATACCCCTAGCCAAAAAAATTAAGGAGTTAGGATTTACTATTTTTGCGACGGAAGATACAAAAAGTGCCCTTAACAATAATGGAATTGAAGCAGTACGGCTATATAAAGTTCATGAATACGGAATGGAACCTAATATTATGAGCTGTTTACAAAACGGTCGCATTGATATGGTTATTAATATACCTCTTCCGACAACTGTAGAAGAAAAATTTAAAACTATTATGGAAGATGAATATAAGATTAGAAGGATGGCTGTCGATTATAATATACCTGTTATAATTAACGTACAATTAGCTGAAGCTATTATAAATGCTATTGAAAAATTGCGTAAGCAAAAGGTTGAGATAAAATCTCTCAATGAATATCATCAATCGTTAAAAGAAATTTATTGGTAAAATAAAAAAAAATTGATTTTTAAAATTAAAAAATCCTTCCCTATCGTTGAATTTTTGTGAATAACCAAGGAACAATAGTGGTCAATATTATTGCCAGAATGAAATATTGAATAAAGTCCCAAATCTGACCTAAATCATCTAAAGGAATAAACCCTAAACCTAAATAGAGACCTAATGAAATTACGATCCCTATTAAAAAGTTAATTAATTTTTGTATTGTACTAATTTCTTTTGGATCATATCCAATTTTCTCCATTCCTATAATGTATCCTAAAGATAAACCCATCATACCACCACACATTAACCCGTAATCAAGTTCAGTGTATGGGAAGATTAAAATAGCTATAATGAATAATACAATAGGAATGATTATTGATAATAATATTTTGACTATTACACTAAACTTAGTTATAATTTCTGAAACTTTTGGTTCTAATACTATGAAAAGTGTTAACCATATCATTCCAATTAATAATCCTCCCCAAATATCTTGAATATCATGAACCCCTATTATTACTCTTGAAATCGCTATTAAATATACAAGAATTATGAAGATCCATGAAATTACCTTATTATTCTTTTGATAAGCCTCATAACCTATATATCCATATCCCGCTACCCCCTGTTGAGAATGTCCTGAAGGAAAACCAGGACCTTCAACATTTGCCTTTACATTTGTCCATGGTCTTGGATCTTGTCCGATGTCTTTTGCAATTGAATTAACAAAATATGAACCTAAAAGGCTCAATGCTAAATTTTTCGCAAAGGTAACGTCGTAGACATACCATACTGCTACTATTACTAATATTAAAAAAGTGGTGTCTCCTAGATAGCTTATTGCGGTGAAAATCGTATAGGTTAAATCATTATTGTAGAAAAATTCACAAATAGTAATGTTATATCCTAGTAGTATAAAAATTAGACCAACAAAAAAAGTAATCGCAGCTATAATAACGATGATTAGGAATAATTTTTTAGGTAATATTTCTTTTTCACTCAAAACAATTCTCCTTTTGTATAGAGATTTTAATTAAAAAATTAATTAAATCATATTTTAACGAACTTATATAAAAAAATTCTGGAAATTTTTCTATTATAAAAATTATTTGTGTGTATAATATCTTATTTCTATCTTAATAGAAACCTTGAAAAATATTAAAGAATTTATTAATTTTTAAAAAACTTAGGGATTTAACAAAGAAAAGAAGTGAAACTAAAGGATTCGGGTGTTAAATTAATTTATTATCGCGGATATATTTTAATTCGGCTTAAGATAATTGACACTCAATGGGATATCATTAAAAAGTTAAAACAATTTAGTTCAAGCAGTTCTGATAAAAATTGGAAAATCACTTATGCAATTCCTACTTATGGGGGATGGGATTTATTGATAGAATGCATTTTCAGTGATCTAGAAGATTTAGAGAAGATTGTTGCTTTCTGTAGATTTGATAATGATTTAAAAAAGTGGATAGAAGCAACAACAACCTTAATTAGTATAAGAAGAAATTTTGAACTATAAAAATCAGAACTAATAATTAGATAAGATTATTTATTATTATTTCAGAAATATCTGAAGAATATTCCCCTGTTCTTCTTATACTTTCAATAATATACCCTAATTCAACAGCGAATTGAGAACTGTTCTCTGAATTAAATCTAATTTTTTCACATGCACTTGTCAAGGTTTTAATCGATTCAATATTTTCATTAGCAAGCCTTAAATCTTTTTGAAGCCATGCATCTAAACTGATGTTAAGTAATTCTAATGAAATTTTGCTCGCATTTGTAATACTTTCAAATAATTTCTTATCAATGATTTTATAATTTATTTTTAAAACATTTTTCGCTATTTTAACTGCGTGGTCTCCAATTCGCTCTAAGAATTTACTTATTAATTGAAAATTACTCGCATCTTCTAACGTAATATTCATTTTTTGGCACAGTATTATATCTCTAAGGACTATATGGGATTGACGTTCAACCAACCAATTAAGTCTATCTACTTGGTCATCTCTAGAGATAACTTTATTTGCTAATTCTTTATCTCCTGTTTCCAAGGACTTAACAGCATCCTCATGCATAGATTGAGCTAAGATGTACATACGCTTGATGGTTTTTTCAAAGGGCATTTCTTTAGGATTAAGTAAATCTTTAATAAAAACATACTGATTGGTTTCTTCGATGATTTCTGGACCCACAGCAATATTAATAAAGCTTTCTATGCATTCTCTTATTTTTGATTCAAACTTAGGTTTGCTTGTCTTAACTTTTATAATAGTGTATCCCATAATGTAAGCTCCTATTAGTAATCGAAATAAGAAATTAGTGTTTTTTATGTCATCTACATCAAATATTTTCTCTTTTACATACTCTTGAGAGCTTATATAAGGAGATATTAACAAAGTTCCATCAGGTTGAGAAAGTACACCTACAGTATCTTTCGCTTCAATGCCATGTTTTTCAATCCATTCCTTAGGAAGACTTATAATATAAGAAGATCCACCAGTTTGTTGAACACGTCTCGTATCAATATTATATTCCATATATAAGTATAGAATTTATGATTAATATATACTTTGTTTATAAAATATATAGTTCTATATAGGCTGCATTTTTTTTTAAAGATAAAAAGTTGAGGTAGAAGTAGGTTTAAAAAGTTCTAAGTTTAAAAGCTCGAGTTTATAATAAAATTGATTAAATGAATGAAACAGAAAGTAAAAATTCCGAATCAATAGAACATATTAAGATAAAAAAGTACCTCTATGACAATATTCCACTTAACAATCCAATAAAAAACATCAAGCAAGAATATAGAATGGGAGATCAAATTATTGATTTATTTGTTGAATTAGAAGATTCTAAAAAGATAGCTATAGAAATCCAGCATTCAAAGATATATAAAAAAGACTTATTAAATCGAACAATAAATTATAATCAAAAAGGTATTTTTGCGCTCTGGATATTAAATGGGAATGGTCCTTATTACTATCGAATCCCCCGAAATGAACAAGGAGTAATAACTTCTTCCTCAGAAAGGGAATTACATAATTTGTACCAAGGCAGGATATATTATATTAATATGGCAAAGGAAAGAATAATTGCACCAATTTATGCAGTACATTTCGCCTCTTACTATGAAAAAAGGAAGAACCAATATGGAACGATTCATTACAGAAAATCGTCAATCAAGAGAAGCGTTATATGGAATCCTATATATTCATTACACATTCATACATTTAGGAGCAAGGGATTTCAATTAGCTCGTTTTAATGATCAAAATTTAAGGTTAAGATGTCAAAATGATTTGATACGACTTTTAAATGCATTTATAACCTATCAATCTAAAACCTCCAGCTCACCAAAAATCCCAGGTTTGCCTTTACGTTTCATCATAAAGAAATTATCCAAAATTTATGGTACTTTCTTACTCTTCGATATTTTAAGGCATCTAAAATTTCTAAAGAGTCAAGATATTAAATATTTCCTTAATGAAGAATTACAATTTCAAAAATATTTGCTTAGCTAAAGATTTTTAGCAATAATCAATAAATATATTTATAATTCTTAATACTATGAATTAGAGAGATAAATCTCAGTGGGATTAGATGGTTTCCGAAGAAAACAAAAATGCAGAGGAATATGTCTTTGAATTTTATGATGAGGATTACGCAGAAAGTTTAGAAGAAGAAATTCCAGAAAAAAAAGAAGAATATAATGAAGTTGAATTTGAAAGTGATTTAAATGAGGAACAACTTGAGGTTGTGAATAATATCTCGGGTCCAATGCTAGTTATTGCTGGAGCCGGATCAGGGAAAACTCGCACCATTGTCTATTCAGTTGCTAAATTACTATTGTTAGGAGTAAAACCTAGCCAAATTATGCTAGTTACATTTACTAATAAGGCAGCGAATGAAATGATTAAAAGAGTAGAATCACTTCTTGGAAAAAGACCGAAGGGAATATGGGCAGGGACATTTCATTCAATAGCTAATAGATTTCTTAGAATGTATGCAAAAACAATGGGTTTAACACCTAATTATATCATTATGGACGAAACAGATTCAAAAGTATTAATGAAACTTGCAATTCAACAAGCAAAGGTGAAAGAAGAACTTGAAGAAAGATTTCCAACTAGCGCAATGTGTAAAGATATTTTATCATATTCCATAAATTGCAACAAAAAGATACGAGAAGTTATTCAATGGAAATATAGTCAATTTGATAGTGAACCAGTCATTTTAAAATTACAAGAAGTTTACAAAATTTATAGAAAGAAAAAAGCAGCTGATAATCTTGTTGATTTTGATGATTTATTAGTTTTTTGGAGTAAGTTACTTGATGAAAGATTTGTAGCAAAGTTAGTAGCAAAACGTATAAAATATATTTTAGTAGATGAATACCAAGACACAAATTATATTCAAGATCAAATAATTTATAAGATCGCTCAAGAAAATCCAGGACATAACGTAATGGCTGTTGGAGATGATGCTCAAAGCATATATGCCTTTAGAGGTGCTAATTATGAAAATATCTTGAAATTTGAAAGGCAATATAAGAACTGTAAACGATACACGATTACTTATAATTATCGCAGCATACCTCAAATTTTGGAATTAGCTAATAACTCGATTAAGCATAATAAAAAACAATATCAAAAGAAAATGAAAGCAACACGAAAAAATAGCATTAAACCCTATCAAGTGAATGTCGGTGATGATTGGGATCAAGCACGGTTTATTGCCAATCAAATACTCAAATTACGGACAGATGGCTACGAATTAAATGAAATGGCAATACTTATTAGAGCTGGTTCTCATTCTTTGAGAGTTGAGATGGAATTAAGAGCGAAAAATATTCCTTATGAAGTACGAGCAGGAGTTGCTTTTTTTGAAAAAGCCCATATTAAAGATATGGTAGCTCATTTAAAAGTAATAGAAAATCATTATGATGAGATATCATGGAATAGAATTTTTTCAATAATTCCTGGAATTGGAACTAAATCAGCGTTAAAATTATTTGAAGCAATTTCTAAAACAAGCAATCCAATTCAATACATATCAAGTAAATTATTTATTGAAGAAAATCTAAAGGGTTCAAAAATCTCTAAAGTGGGTATAAAAAATCTTGTATCTCATACTAAAAACCTTTTATCCTTTTCACCTAAAGATAAAGCTGATGAGGCTATTAAGGATCTTATCCCTATTCTTGAAGATCATATCAAAACTAAATTTGAAAATTGGCAGGATAGAATGGATGATCTAATCCAATTAAGCATATATGCTAAAAATTTTCCATCCGTTCGAAAATTCTTAGAAAATTTAAGTTTGAATTACTCTAATTTAGAATCCAAGACAATTATTGCTGGAGACCTGCAAACTGATGAGAAGCCCTTGATTCTATCTACCATACACAGAGCTAAAGGTCTTGAGTGGCGAATTGTATTTATTCCTATGTTATGTGAAAATTTCTTTCCTTCAAGTAGAGTAATAGGAGATCCAGATGCCATTGAAGAAGAAAGACGTGTATTTTATGTAGCAATCACTAGAGCAAAAGATGAGTTATATCTGATATCTCCATCTATTATTCAAACGTTTAGAGAATCTCAAATTGTAAAAATTTCACAATTTATATCAGAATTAAACGAAAAAGTATACCAAAAATCCTCAGTGGATTTCAAATCAAAGAAAAAGAAAGCTAAGAAAGCACGATTTACATCAGCTTATGATTTAGTTGAAAATGATAGCTAAATAATACATCTACAAATTTAAACTCCCTAAAAATTTTTGAATTCTTTAACTTTTATATAATTATTTAATAGGTTGTATTAACAATGTGAGAAATGTAGTCTGAATCGCAAAATGAAGCAAGTTGCATTTAAGTTTCTAATTCTTGGAGACGGAGGTGTTGGAAAAACAACACTTTTACATAGATATGTCAAGGGAAAGTTTCTAGATACATCAACAATGACAATTGGAGTAGAATTCCTCACTAAACAAACCAAATTAGATTCCACGAATTGCCAACTTATTTTATGGGACATATCTGGGCAAGACCGTTTCAGATTTATGGTTGATAGATATATTAGAGGAGCAGCAGGAGCTTTATTGCTCTTTGATATTACTAGTATGACTAGTTTTGTAAATATAGGAAAATGGGTGCAATTAGTGAAAAAACAGTATAAAGATTTACCAATAGTATTAATTGCTGCTAAATGCGATTTAGATGAATTTTCTATGGTTGCTGATATTTACGCCAAAAAAACTCAAGAACGTTTCGGTATGGTTGATTATATTAAAACCTCTTCAAAAAATGGATTAAATGTGGATAAAGCATTTGAATCCTTGGCAAATTATGTAATTAAATCTAATAAATTGATCTCAAAATGAGATACAAAAATGGTGCTATTAACTATATTCAGTATATAGACAGTTATATGTTTAAATAGAGAATAAAAACCATTTTCTGCCAAAAGATATTGTATGATTAATAATTATCCAAAATTGGCTAAACTATTCATAAATCTAAACTATATAGAATCTATATTCTAAATATCTAGCTATAATCTATGTCGAGATTTCTTTTATTTCTTTGAATATTTTTCCAATTAACTAAAATCTATTGAGATATAAAAATGGAAAAAAAAAGTATTACATATCTGGCAATAATCGGAATGATTGCCATGTTCTTTGTTGGTTGGGGTGTTACTTCTCTTTTAACTCCTGTTGGAGGAGAACAGAGAGTAACTATTGTAATTACAGGTTCAACCACTACTGAACCATTAATTACTGAATGTGCCGATCAATTTATGGCGATTAATCCAAATGTAGATATTTCAGTATCAGGTACAGGATCTGGCTCAGGAATTTCAGATACTATTAACGGCTTAAATGATATTGGTATGTCATCAAGAAATATTAAAACTACTGAGAATGACACTGCTGGTGGCACTTTAATAGATTATAAGTTTGCTAAAGATGGAATTGCTGTAATAATTAGTATTACTCATCCTAATGCAACTTGGCTACAAATGAATGGACTTACTATGGATCAAGTATTCTTAATCTATAATGGGACTTACAACACTTGGGATGATATTAATCCCTCATTGGTAGCTCAATCCATTGATATTTACACTAGACCTGACGGTTCTGGTACTAGAGGTTCATTTGAAGAATTAGTAACTAAAGATAGTGAAGAACTTGGTGATAATTCTGGATATCAGACTTCAGTTACAGGATATATAGAAGTAGCTTCAAATACAGTCATGGCTCAACAAGTAGGTCTAAACTCATATGGTTTTGGATACTGTGGACTTGGTTTCGTTGATGCTAATCTTATTGCAGTTCCTGTTAATGGAGTTGTTCCTTCAGTTGCAACTATTTTAGATGAAACTTATGCTATTTCTCGATCGTTACATATGTTAACCAATGGACCTGCTACTGGATGGGTACAAGCTTTTATTGATTTTGTTTATGGTCCATATGGACAAAAAGTAGTAGAAGATGAAGGCTTTATCCGAATTTGGTTTTAAATTCTTTATTTATTTAAAGTAACGTTATTTTTTTATTTCTTTTCACTTTAAATGAATCATTTATGAATCTAAATTCTATATGATGTTTATCGATGCTATATATTTTCTATATGCTATATATTTCACTATAATTTATTGCGATTATAAATATATTAAATCCCACTTTCTCTTTTATGAAAAAGTTAAATAAATTAAACATTTGGGGTATCTATTTTTTATTTGAATTTTTTGGATTATTGATATCTTAATAAATAAGCTCTTGATTAAGCTATGGCTACTGAAACCGTCTCTGATCAGAAATTGTATTATGAAGATTTATCTTATTTAAAGAAAAATAGAGATCCTATTATTAAACGGACTTTATTTATTTTTGCGTCTATAGCAACTATTTTTGTATTTTTGATTATAGTTTTCTTATTCATAAACGGAGCTCCCTTTTTTGCTGCTGTTCCTCTAAATGAATTTCTTTTTGGTACAAATTGGCTTCCTACAGCTGGAGATTTTGGTGCTTTACCTATTATAGTTGACACACTTTTAGTAACATTTGGTGCAATTATTATTGCTTTGCCATTGGGATTAACAACGGCGATTTTTATAGCAGAACTTGCTCCACCTAAACTTAGAAAAGCTCTTAAATTCACTGTGGAAATATTGGCAGGAATTCCATCTATTGTTTATGGATTTTTTGGCCTTATTGTTCTGAACGTTATTATAAAGGATATATTCGGTCTACATTATGGAAACTCATGGCTTTCGGGCTCTTTAATCTTAGCAATAATGGCATTACCAACAATTGTCTCGGTTTGTGAGGATGCAATAAGGGCTGTTCCAGATTATTATAGAAAAGCTTCTTATGCGATGGGAGCAACAAGATGGCAAACTATACGTAGAGTAGTGATTCCTGCAGGTATGTCTGGTATTACAGCTGCTATTATCTTAGGTATTGGTAGAGCTCTGGGAGAAACTATGGCAATGTTATTAGTAATCGGGAATTGCAAGACTTTTCCTGAACCAATAACAAATCTGTTAGATTGTGTGGCAGTAATTACCTCAACAATAGCCGCAGGATGGGGTCCTACTGAACAAGGAAGCTTAGAACAAAGAAGTTATTTGGCATTAGCAATTTTTCTCTTTTTAATGACTCTTGTTATAAATACAATCGCTAATCTTATATTAAGTCGGATTAAAAGAAAATTTTCTGGTGAAAAATCGAAAAAAGGATTTTCAAAATTTAAAGAGTTAAAATTATATAAAAATATGCAGAAATATAGACAACATATATTAACCATAATAATTTCTGGATTAATCATTTTAATCCCAATTGATCTTATCTCAAGAGTAATAGGAGTATCGATTTGTATAGGATTGAGTTTTTTATTGTATATTCGTAAAAAAATTCCACAAAATAAAAGGAAATGGATAACCTATGGGATAATTTTATTATTTGTAGGATGGGTACTCAGTACTTGGATTGGAATTCTCTTAGCAATAACAATATGCGTCCTAATTTTATGTACGATTTATATCATTAAAAGAATTCCTACAGTCTCTCAACAAAGGTTCTGGTTTTCAATTATTTATCTATCTTCTTTAGTTGCTGTAGTTATTGTCGGAATTTTAATATCCTATATAGTTATTAGAGGTTTTCCCGTATTACTTGAACCAGACTTTCTTACGGGTTTTCCAATTGATAATGGGAGAGAAGGAGGAATCCTTCCTGCAATTGTGGGCACACTTGAACTTACACTGGGGTCGATCGCTTTTGCACTCCCTCTCGGAATATGTGCTGGAATTTATCTTTCTGAATATGCAAGAAATAATAGAATTACTAAAATTATTAGAACAGGCATTGATAACTTAAATGGTACCCCCTCAATTGTATTCGCTTTATTTGGATTTGTATTTTTTATATTATTTTTTGGACTAGGACGAAGTTTGCTAGTAGGAATCTTAACCTTAGGATTAATGATTCTTCCCACAATAATAAGAACTACTGAAGAAGCTGTTAAAG
>JBATUM010000279.1:0-5141 GCA_049671145.1 Promethearchaeia archaeon | reverse complement strand
GATTTAAATATCGGCGCTTCAAAAAAAAACCAAAAAAAAAACAATACTAATAGGGGCTGTCTTAATTATAGGAATTTTAATAGCTTTAACTATTTTCTGGTTTTGGCCGGCTTGGATTGGTCCAATAAATCTTCAAATTCAATTATATGGAAATAAGGCGAATGCAAATTTCGTTGATATACATTTTCTAAATTTTTGGTCCTCAAATTTCATTTTCAATAAAACAGCTTTGATTGGAGCTTTAATTGGTTGTGTTATAATGAGTTTGCCTCCAGATAGGATTTTACTTACTGTAATTGGTACGCGCTTACGATTTGGAAAACCTTCTTATATCAAATCGCTTGCTTTTTGGTGGACTGTTGGTTTTGTAATTTTCTACTTATTGGGTTTTACACTAAATATTGGTGATCAGTCTTTTGCGTGGACAGCATATTTAATTGAAAATGGAGAAATACAATTATCTCCCACTATTATATTTGATGCTTTTAATGTAATTTTTAATGAAACTAATCAAGATTTTTTAACGATATTTACCTATGGGAAACTACTCCTTCCAATTATTATTTTTATATTTTGTGTTCTAATTTTTCGAATTAGCCTTAATATTGTTAAAAATTTTTATCTTCGTAGAAATGATTTCTACATTTTAGCAAATGCATTAATAATTATCGGTCTGCTTTTTGGAATTTGGTTTTTCTTTTTGCCCACGCAAGCATTAGATGGAATAAATCTCATCCAAACTTGGTCTATCTTGTTTGCATTTATAATTCTAAATATTTTGGGTATCCTTTTTTATATATATGGAAAAAGATTATTTTCTAAAGATTCAAAAAATTTTATTCTTTCAAGGCAAAAAAGGAAAAAAATTATGGTTGTTGGCGCTGTAATTGTAATTTTGATAATCGTTCCTTTACTTATAAGTATTGGACCAGCATTAACCTTAAATAACACTGATGTTTGGATTGAACAACAGTGGAATAAAAAAATTAGTAGAGAAATTGATTGGACAAGAGAATGTGCGGGATTAAGTATATTTAAAGAGCGCCCAATTGAAAATTTCACAGAATCTACTATTTCTGAAGATCAAATTATTAGAGAGAATATTAGACAATTTGACCAAGATTTTGCGGTAGATTATTTAGCCGCTTCAATAGGGTCTACTTTTGAAGGTTTAGCAGATTCTGATATTGTATACATTAATGGAAATGAATATTGGCTATCCCCTAAAACAGTCAGGTTTTCTCAAATAACAGGAGATCCGGTACAAACAAATACAGAATTATATGATCATGTTGAAGGATTTTTAGCAATGGATACTTTTACAGGTGATCTAGTGAACGTATTTACTACTTTCAATATAACAGAGAACTATCCAATATTTTTCGGTGAGAGTGAGAGTAGAATATTTTTAGAAAAAACTCAAGGTTATTACGAAGAGGGTGCCTTAGGAGCTTATGACTCCGATATATTATTAGGAACTGAATGGTCAGAAGGAATAGAAAATAATGATTTTATTTACACAGGAGAACCTGATGGAATCCTTACTGGGTTAGAGGGTTTTTGGACAACAATAAATTTGGGCCTATTGGCCTATTCAACTCAAGAATTACATGAATATTTAATTAATAGGAATGTTAAAACACGAGTACAAAATATTCTCTTTCCAAATCTTAAAATAGATAATGATCCTTATTTAGTTTTCAATATGGATGCGGGAGAGATGTACTATGCAGTTTCGATTTATACACATATTAAATTAGGTTCATATGCAAAATATCCTATCTTAAGATTTCTAGGTATATGCTTAATAGATGTGAAAACTGGAGAATTAGAATTCTATAAAAATCCTGTTTTGAATACTATTAATGATCCTACTTATCCACTTTGGAGGATTTATACCTCTCTTGGTAAATATAATTGGCAAGACGCCCCTGACTGGTTAAGAGAGCAATTAAGATATCCTGAAGATTTATTTGAATTACAACTAGAAGCTAATTATATTTATCATGTTGAAAATCCTTCAACATGGAGAAGAGAGGATGATTTCCATGAAAGACCTAAAAATGGGGATTTATTTTATATTGAAACTGATTTAGGCGAAGGTATCGAGTATGTTGGATTGGATTTGGTAGAGTATAAGGGACGTTCAGCAATTGTACTTGCTGGTATGTATGTTATTAGGCACGGAGATCATTTTGGTGAAGCAATATTTTACGATGCCAGTGTTAAAACTCTAATTGGCCCGAAAACTGCAAATGAAACATATCTTTCTGAAGCAACACAAGAAATAACTTTAATAGCTAATGCCAGAAACGGGAATATCCTTTTGTATCCCCTCGGAGGGTCCTTATATTATTATATACCCACTTATAGTACAGCAGGAGACTTGCAACAAATAAAACTAGTAGGTTTTGTAGAAGCGTTTATTAGAAGTGTCGGTTATGGTAGTAATGTCGAGATTGCTTATAGTAATCTGAATATTTCAGTAGCTCCACCTTCAAATATATCAATTTCATATGAATTCGACATGGATTCATCAATGACTTACCCAGATGATCCTGCTGAATTTATCATACAATTACAAAACTTAAATAACAATTTCTCTGCCCCAGGATTAAATGTGAAAGTAAATCTATCTATTTATACTTCAACAACTAATAATGCAAATTTCAGTTTAATTTTACCCCCGAATATGTACCCAATTGAGAATTCAACATATATTGAAGGGGTGTATACTGGTGTGAATTTTACAATTATAGATACAACGCTCTATTTCGGACAAGGAATTACTCTAACTGGATTTTTAAATTCTTCAAAAGGAAACATAATAATTTTCTACAAGTGGACGTTAATAATCAATGACGTAATTGTTTATGAATCTATAATTGGAATAATACAAGTAATAGAATAAAATATTTAGGTATTTTTTTAAATACTTAAATTAAAATTAAAATATTTTTTTTTATAATAATTCGAGTAAAAATTTCTCAACATCTTCTTTAGAGCACATGTGAAATTTCTTATCTTCTGATTTAATGTAAGCTACTCGAATATTTTCTTTTGTAGCTTCTTCATCGATAGATTCCTTTAAAGCATTAAGCGTTAATTTTACCACTTCATCAAAAGTTAATCCTTCCTTATAGTTCTGAGTGAGGTATTCCCTTGCTGTTGATTCTCCACTTCCTAATGCATAGGATTTGAATGCACGATAAATTCCACTAGGAGAGGTTGTGTAAATCTGAGTACCTCCAGCATCAATAGCAATGAAGAAAAGAGCGCATCCGAATGGTCTTATACCTCCAAATTGCGTATACTGTTGTTTGATGTCTGCTAAGGTTTTAACCAGCATATTCAAACGAACAGGTTCATCATAAGTTAAACGGAATGATTGTGCTTGTACACGAGCATAATTAATTAACATACGAGAATCGGCATGTAATCCTGAAATAGCCACTCCAATATGCTCATCGACTTGAAACAATTTATCAATTGAATCTGCCTCCATTAAATTAGATGGTATCTTAATTTGAGCCGCAAGGCAAACTCCCTCTTTAGATTTCACAGCTACAGCCAGAGTTCCACGCCTAACTGCTTCTAAAGCATATTCTACCTGAAATAAGCGCCCCTCTGGACTGAAAACAGTAAGTGCGCGATCATATTTAACTTGACCTCCGCCAAACATAATAAAAACCTAAAAATATCTATAAGTTATTTTTAAAAATATAATACTCAATTTTAATTTAATGATTATAGAACATTAAATATTAAATTTTGCCAGATGTTTTCAAAATTTCTAGAGTTAAAAGCTTAAATATTCCTTCAATGGAATTTCCTTGTTTAGCACTGGTTTCGAAATATCTTCTTGCACCCATTTCAGATGTTAAAGAACTTCCTTCTTGTTCTGAAACTTCTCTCTTACCTTCATTAGCTAAATCAAGTTTATTGCCGATTAATAAAGTTGGTTTTTGAGTAACAACTTTTTCTACTTCAGCTCTCCATTCAATTAAATCGGAAAATGATGATCTCCGTGTCAAATCGAACACATAAATAATCCCTGTAGCTCCACGATAAAATGGGGGGCGCACAAAGCTGAAATGCTTCTGTCCAGCGAGGTCCCAGATCTGTAACTTGACTTGGAACTGTGGGTAATCTTGTAAGTCAACAGTTTTAGTTGAGAAATTAGACCCAATGGTCATGATATAATTCTCTTTGAAAGTATTCTCACAGTAGCGTAAAACCAAAGAAGTTTTACCTACACCTCCGTTCCCAACAATACAGATTTTATATATATAAGATTTTATCGCTGAAATTTGCCCATTCACCATTTCCGAATAATTCCTCTCAAATTTTTCTTAGTTCCCCTTTATAATTAATAGATATACTGCTTCAATAATAATTAAGTTATAACTTGATGAATTATAATAATATATATTATAATCAATAAATAAAAATAATAATATTAAATATTTTTTCTATTTTTTTCGCAATTTTAAAATGAATTAGGGGAAAATAAATAAATGCACGATTTGGATGATAATATTAGGAAATTTGCCAAACTCATTATTCATGCTAAAAACATTGTAGTTTTAACTGGCGCTGGAATGAGTACTGAATCTGGAATTGCCGATTTTAGGAGCCCTGGTACTGGTTTGTGGGAAAAAGTCGACCCAAATGAGTTTGCAAGTATTCATTCCTATGTTTCTGATACTCAAAAGAATCTTAAATTCATGTTAGAGATGGGAATGAATATATTTAAGGCAAAACCTAATAAGGGACATAAAGTATTAACAAAACTTCAAAAATTAGGAAAGTTAGAGGGGATTTTAACGCAAAATATTGATGGGCTTCATCATAAAGCACATACAAAAAATATTGTAGAACTCCATGGAACCGCACATGAAGCAATATGTATGAGGTGTAAAGAAGTATATCCAATCACTACCATGATCAATCAAGTATTAAAGGGATTATATTCGCCATCTTGTGAAGCTTGTGGAGGTTTATTAAAACCAAATGCGATTTTTTTTGGAGAACCATTACACTCTGAGACTCTTATGCGTGCAGATAAGATGATTGAGGCATGTGATCTTTTAGTTGTACTAGGAAGTAGTCTTTTAATATATCCAGTCGCTTTTTATCCC
>JBATUM010000278.1:0-2559 GCA_049671145.1 Promethearchaeia archaeon | reverse complement strand
CCAGATTTACTTCTATCTCTAGGAGGAGAAACATTTAGTATATATCCCATGAAAAATGGTGTCATTAAAAATATAATATCAACTTCTAAATGTGCTGCGGGAACAGGAGAATTTATTGTTCAGCAACTTGAAAGAATGGGACTTTCTGTAGAACAGGGAATTAAGGAAAGCTCCAAAGGCCAAATTGTTCAATTAGCAACTCGGTGTTCTGTTCATTGTAAATCAGATGCGACACATAAACTCAACAAAGGAGAATGTAAACCAGAAGATATCGCAAAAACTTTAATACATGATTTAGCAAGAAAAGTGAGCGAAATGATTGAAAGCGCTCAATGGCCTACAGATTTAATAGTAATAGCTGGAGGTGTTGCGTTAAATAAGTATTTCATTGAAAGTATGCAAGAATTTCTTCCAAATTCTGAGCTTAAAGTCTTACCCGAAAGTCTTCTCCTTGAAGTTTTTGGAGCGGCGTTATACGCATCTGAAATTCAAGATAATGTTCAACAGCGTGAAGATTGGGTCGTTCGATCCGATACTAAATTTGAAACTTCTAATCCTCTCAGTGAAATCGAAAGTTTATTGGATTATCGTGTAGAATCGAATTCTAAAATGAAAGTAATTAACGATGCTTCTTATATTCTAGGTGTAGATGCAGGATCCACTACAACAAAGGCAGTTCTCTTCAATGTTGAAGATAATTCGATCGGAGCGAGTGCCTATTTAAGAACTTTAGGAAATCCAATTCTTTCAATGAAACAGTGTATAATAAAACTTCTAGAACAATTAGGAAAAGCTTCAATAAATATAATTCAATGTGGTGTTACAGGATCAGCAAGAGAAATGGTATCTGTATATCTGGACAATTCTCGGAGTTTTAACGAAATATTAGCACACGCGAGGGCTGCGACGGAAGAATTACCGAAAGTAGACAATGTATTTGAAATCGGTGGTCAAGATTCAAAGTTTATATCTTTTTTGAAAGGTGTTCCTATTGATTATGCTATGAATGAAGGGTGTTCTGCTGGAACTGGTAGTTTTTTGGAAGAATCCGCATCGGTAGATATGGGGATTCCAGTAGAAAATATTAGCGATATTGCTTTAAAAAGTTCACACCCAATAGCGTTTGGAGAGAGGTGTGCCGCTTTTATCAATACAGACTTAAGGAACGCTCTCCAACAAGGCGCAAAACAAGAAGATGTTGTTGCAGGTCTAGTTTATTCAATTGCTGACAATTATATATCGCGTATTATTGGATCCCGCCAAATAGGAGAAAATATTTTGTTTCTGGGAGGTGTAGCATTAAATAAATCTGTAGCTTTAGCTATTGCAGATCGAGCTCAGCGGAAAATTATTGTACCAACTCACCCCGAACTTATGGGGAGTATAGGTTCTGCTCTTATGACGCGTGATCTTTTGAAAAACAGGGAGATAAATGAACGGAAATTTGTATTGAAGGATCTCTTACAGGGGGAAATGAATGTAAAGAGTAAGTTTAGATGTAATGCTTGTGAAAACAAATGTGAGATCCAGAACATATCAATAAGAGGGAGTACCTATCCATTTGGAGGATTATGTTCTAAATACAAGTTATTACGACAAAAGGGTGGGAAGACGAAAAAGGGGAAAAATCTTGTGGATATAAGAAACGATATGATTTACAACGAGTTTGGACCAGTTAATCTTAAAAAACCACGAGGTTCTATAGGATTGCCAATGGCTTTGACTTCACATTCTCTCTTTCCACTATATTCTAAATTCATAAATGAATTGGGCTTTGAGGTAGCGTTATCAAAGTCAACAAAATTAGGAAATACAAAAACTTTATCATCTATATGTTATCCTTGCGAACTGGTGCATGGAGCTGTAGTGGATCTCATAAATCATGAGGTTGACTACATCTTTTTACCTCGGGTTCTCGAATTGGAAATACCCGACGGTTACCTTCATGGATATACTTGTCCCTCCACATCCATTATCTCAGATGTTGTTCGAGCAGCATTTGAGAAAGAAAATGATAGGATTTTATCACCTCATATTAGCACTTCAAAAGATTATATTACTACGACATTGCAGGAATTTGGAAGAGTAGCTGTTAAAATTGGACTGGAAAAAAGGAAAGGAGTAGAAGCGGGAAAAAAAGCTTTTTCTCATTATATGGATTTCATTAATAAATACCGTAATTTAGGGGAAAAAATATTACCAAAATTAACAGAAGACCCATGTGTAATAATCGCTGGAAGACCGTATATAATATATCCTACTGAAGTTAATATTGCACTCCCTCAGAAAATTGTGAGTAGAGGTTATCACGTTATTCCAGCAGATATATTACCACCTTTAGGTGCTAGTCATGAAAGAAATGTATGGCATTATACCCAGCAAATTAGTAATGCGGTGAATTATGCTAAAAAAAATCCAAACTTCTATATTTGTATGGTCTCGTGTTTTTCATGTGGTCCTGATTGAACAATGTACCATCATTTCCGGCAGGAACTTGCAGGATCAACATTCTGTTACCTCGAGATTGATTCACATACCGCGCATGCAGGCTTTGAAACC
>JBATUM010000277.1:0-3673 GCA_049671145.1 Promethearchaeia archaeon | reverse complement strand
TATTAGAAGAGAATGAACCCAGTAATTCAAATCAAGAGCCTTCAGATTACTTAATTAGATATCAGAAATGGAACATGATATTATCATTATTTTTTAGTGTCTTTATCTTTTTATTTTCATTAGGAATTAATTTCCCAATTATTGTTGTGATCAGCTTTCCAGCAATTATTATATCTACTTATTTTGAGCAAAAAGCAAATTATTGTCCAAAAAAATATAGTTGCTATATATTTTTATCAAGTAGCGTTATTTTATTAGGATCTATAATCTTTTGGATTTTACCCTCCTTTTTCGATACTCTTAGTTTAGAGATTCAATTAATTACATTTCTTGTGAGTTTGTATTTGGATTTACAAATTTTTATTCAATATGACTATTTTGATAGAAATAAAATTATATTTATACAACACCTATTAGCTTTTACTTGTTTCTTAGTAATTACTTACTCATTTTATCCAATTATTTCATCAATTTATTTTGATTTTCTTATTGAACCCTTATTGATTAATATCGTCAATATCCTTTTCTATGCATTATTGTCTCTCTTATCATTATTAGGAACATTCTATTATTTATATTTTCGATATTTTAGAAAAAACCAATGGAAGAGTTTCAATCTAATTTTAAATATCACTATAATCTCTATTGAAATCCTTTTATTTGCTCTTATAAGTTTGAAGATTTTCATTTCTATGGATGTTATTGCATTTATTAACTATGTTTTAGTTTTTATTATTCTTTTACCACTAATTTTTGATTTATTTATCGGATTTAACTATATTCTTGGAATAAATACTGCTAAAAAAAGCTTCAAACAATTATATTCTTCTAGTTGGATTTTAGTTTTAATGATTTTTACTTTTATTTTTTACTTTGCTTTTAATAATTTTATATTCCTAATTGCTGATTTATTATATCTCTCTGCCCTTTCTCAGATTTTATTAAAATTTGGAGAAGAAATTGACCAAATTTCTCACGAAACTTTTAGTAAGGTTATGAAATTTAATTCCGTTTTTATTATTATAGAGATTTCTTGCTTAATTTTTTCAATATCGTATATAAATTTCGCTTTTATCGGAATTATCAATAATATTTTACTCTCTTGCTATATTACATTGATTTTTAATGCATTTTTGTGTAATATTCTAAAAGAAAAACTGTTTTCAAAATCAATAGTAGTATTAATTAATGAAATTTGTTTATTACTTACTACAGGACTCACTTTTTATTATCTATATCAATATACTTTCGGATCTTATTATATTTATGTTCTACCAATCCTGTTTTCCAGCCTTTTCTTTTTCCTCCCAATATATTATACCAAATCCTTAAAAAAGTATCCAAATTTGATAAAAAATATTACCACCGTAGCCAGTATAGTATTTTCTATTTCTTTATCCCTCATACCCACAATCTTGAGCTTGGAATTTGTAAGATTAGGTAAATATGTTGATTTAATTACCATTTTCAATTTAACAGCTTTCATTATTTATGGAATTTTACTTTTTATTATAGCTTTCTCGCGCAAGCTGAAAATTAGGGAAAAAAGAATAAAATTAGTATTAATAATACAGATATTAATCGAATTTATTTTGGCAGTAACAGCAGTATTTTATTACGTGAGTATTGCTTTAAAGGGTACCCTTTTTGAGTATTCAGTTCCTTTAGTAGCCACCTCAGCATTTCTTTTTATTCCTTTTATATTCTTATATAAAAAGCAATTTATTGGTATCAAAATAAATAAATTGCTTCTTTTTTCTAATTTTATTTTTCTCTGGGGTAGTATAATATCAATTCCATCCATTTATAGTATAGAATTTTTCAGATTGGGTAATTATTTGGAATTTTACTATATGTTAATAATAATTATCGTATTATTCTATGGATTTTTGAAATTTTTATATCCTTTATCTAAATACATCGAAATTAAAGATACATTTAATTATATAATATACACATTACAAATTTTCACTTGGTTTATTATTACTATTGCTATTTCTTTAATTATTCCTTTTAACTTTTTAATCCAATCGCTTAATAGGTTAAATACTTTAGTAGTATGTAGTACATTTTTATTATTTTTTGGATTAAATATTATTAATCTCCCTCAGATAGAAAATTTCAAACAGATAGTTTTTGAAAATAAAAAAAGCAAGTTAGATTTTTATAAAATTTATAAAATTTATGAATATTACAAAAATATAATATATTTTGGGTTAATTTTCTCAGTTTCTTCCTTAATATATTCATTAATTCAATCTTTGAATTTACCCTACCTAATTTTTCAGTCTAGCAATAGTTTGATGACAATTTCTTTTGATTTAGGTATTTTTTCAGGTATTTCTCTAATTATATTTCATCTGAGTAATTTACTTATTGAAATTGAATTTAGGAAAACAAAAGAAATAATAGAAGCACTTTTATGGTTAGCTATAAAATTCAATCTACTATTAATTATATCATTATTCCCTTTTCAGATCTCAATTATTAATAGGATTTTTTTAATAATTTTAATATTTACCGTATTAAGTCCAATTACGATTAAATTTTTTAGAAATCACTTTATCATTTTAGAAGAAACTTATTTAAACACTAAAAAAATTATAGGAATCTTATTTTTTATTTCATTATTAGGTTTTTTTCTTGATTTTTTGTGGAATATTTATATAGATGTACCATATTTTTGGAGTAATACTTATGTTTTACTTTCTCTAATCATTAGTATAGCTATATTATTTTCTAACTATTATTTTTCAGTTTTTAATGATTATATCGAGAAAAAATCTGAGCTTAATATTTATGTACTCTACTTTCAATCTTTTCTAATTTTTATAATTTTATTATTCATGAATACAGGCCCCTCTTTAGTTCTTTTAGTGATCATTTTTATAATCCTCTATCGGAAAAGGATTAGGAATATATACTTACGTTTAGTCAACTACCTGGTAGGTAGCTATGTGTGTTTGATAGTAGTGAATATATTTATAATTAGTTTCGATCTACTATCTACATTTATATATATTCATCCTGGATTTTATGTATGTGTTTATATATTATCATTTATTTTAATATTATTCATATCAATTATTCTAAATATCAAGAAGATTAATGTTTTAGAAGAATATTTATTAGATTTATTAATTCCTAGTTTAATTTTTACATCAATATTAATTTTTAATCTCATTCCTCTTTTTTATAATATAACAGTTTCTGTTGCAATTCTCTTACTTTTATTAAGTATCTTCTTTTATCGTCAAGAAGATAAAAGGTATATATGGTTTATTCGCCCTTGTGCCTTATTATTTTTATTTGACCTAATAAGTATTAGCTCTTATTTCATAATATTTAGCTTACCTCTTTATTATGAATATAATCTGATTCTAAGCTCTACACTTACCTTTAGCATAATAGGTTTTTGTTTTGCCTTGTTTTTTCATGATTTACGAGGTAAACTAAAAAGGAGATTAATTTCCATTATTCTTATATTAAGTGTAGCTAGTTCTTTCACATTTTCTTATCTTCTCTTAAAAATTTCGTTCTCTCTCACTCTATCTGATATTTATCCATGGATTATTGCTGGAAATATTGCTATTATTCTTTCATATATTGCCATTGGAATTTATCAATGGAAAATATCATGGGCAATTTGGAAAGCAGGCTATTGGATTTGGAT
>JBATUM010000276.1:0-46993 GCA_049671145.1 Promethearchaeia archaeon | reverse complement strand
AAATCAAAACTTATTTTAAGTTCGAAATCTACTTTTCAAAATCAATAAAAGTATAAAAATATCAAAATCAAAGATAAATTATCAAAATTAAATAAAATTTAACTAAAAATGAGTGATAAAAAACATACTAGTGAAAAAATTTCAACAAAAACCACGATTTTTTATAGTTTTGCTGGTATTGCAGACACAATGTCCTATCAGATGTTTACATTCTATATTTTTAACTTCTATTTTGCTGTAAAACAATTACCACTCGAATGGGTTACATTTGGTTTTATTATATGGACAATTTGGAACGCGATTAATGATCCTCTTCTAGGAGCGTGGTCAGATCGTACAACGTCTAAATGGGGCCGAAGAAAACCATGGATAATTGTTGGCTTAATAGCATTAGCTGCTCTTGTGATATTAGTGTGGACACCACCACCTGGTTCAATTACAATTGAAATAGTATATTTTATGATTATCATTAATATCTTTGATTTCTTCTATACAATGTATAGTTTAAATCAAACCTCTCTATTCCCCGAAATGTTTGTAGATTTAGACCAAAGAGCAAAAGCTAACAACTTTGTACAAATTTTCAATATAATTGGATTACTACTTGCAGCATTAATTCCCTCATTTTTTGTATCAGAGCAGGTAGTGCCTGGACGTGAAATGGAATACGTAATAGCATCAGTAGTCATGGCTATACTAGCAGTTTCATTTGGAATAATCTTTATTACTTTAGGATTAAAAGAAAGAAAAGAATATTCAAAAGATCCTGAAACAGCACCATCTTTCCTCAAATCATTAAAATTTACTTTTAAAAATAAAGCTTTTAGTACTTACGTTATTACCAATCTAGCTGTATGGTTTGTCTTCGGGATTTTTCCTATAATTAATCCATATTTCCTAAGATTTATTCTAGATATTAAAGAAGGTTTCATTCAATCTCTATTTTTATCGATAATATTTGTTTCAGCAATAGGATTTACATTTATTTGGAGTAAAATCTTTGCAAAGAAAGGAGCTAAAAAAGCTGAACTAATTGCTTTATTTTCTTTAATAATTACATTGCTTCCATTTCTCATAGTATGGGAAATTATTGGAGCAATTATTGCATATGTCGTTCTTGGGTTTGGGTTTGCTGGTATTATGTTCGGAAGAGACGTTATGATGAGTACAATAATAGATAAAGATGAGATCGATACGGGAATAAGACGTGAAGGCGCTTATTATGGTGTGAACGCTCTTATTATCCGGTTATCAACTATAGCAGTATATTTATCAATATTTACTGTCTTCAATAATATCGGATGGAAGATATACGATCCTGCAGTGGTAACTGATTGGACATATCTCGGGTTAAGATTTTTAATGTGTTTATTTCCAGTAATATTCTTAAGTTTGGGTGCTATATCTTTATGGAAGTTTCCGATAACTAAAGAAAAATATGAGGAAATAAAAGATAAACTAGTAGAACTCCATGGAGAAAAAGTAGGAAAAGTATCTTAATTTTAATCAAATTTTTTTTATATTTTTTTTATATTTCTTATTTAATTTTGTTTTTAATAGGATTAGGGAGGAATCATAGAGAAAAAGGCAATCTCATTAAATAGGATGTACCATAAAACCATAAATACAATTACTATGATTGAAGAGATAAGTCCAAAACCTTTCACCCCCTTAGGAATCCCTAAATCTTCATTTTTTCTCTGAACTATCGCTCTTATCATAGCAACTACATAAATTAAAGTAACAACCAAGGAAATAATCCATAAGAATAAAGTAAATAAAGGAATCGTATATACAGGTCTTCCATCCATTGTGAATAAATTTAACCATTGCCAATAAGTAACAATTAAATAAGTAGGGATTGAACTATAAATCGCTGCGGTTAAAAAGAATACAAAGCTCCATAAAAAACCTTTAGCTGAGGGCATAGTAATCAAATTTTTTTTATTTATTAATTTCTGATCTCTCTCTATTTTATTTAATATATTTACTATAATTTATAAGATTTTTATCTATAAGTTTCATACATTCTGATCTATAAAAAGAGATTTAGTAAAAATTAAAAAAAAAAGAATTTTAAAAAAACCCTAGCAAAAATTCTAAACCACTTTGAGGCTGTGATACTGTTATGATCAAAAATGTAGTTAAAAAGGCATTTATAATTGCTCCTGTAATGATATTTCCTGTCTTTTTATATGTTATTATAAAGACTGAAGAATATAGAGTAAACATGACTAGAGCTATTGGAATGAAAACTCCAAAGTAAAAGAAACTCCTTACAATAACACCTAGGATTAGCAGATATGTAAAAAAATGCAGGAACGGAAAGACAAAACCTAAAAATACAACTTTTAAGATATTTTTAAGAGAATCTGTGAATTTATTTTGGATTATTACTTGCATTAAAAGGGAATAAATTATATTTATAAAGAAGCAAATAACAAAATAGATGGGGATAGTCCAAATTTTAACTACTGAGGGAAGCAGTGCGAAGTAATTCAACCCTATTGATAAATAGGAAATAACATATAAAATTGCTGCTAAAATTGTACCTAAAGCTAATCGTTTTAAAAATTTAATTTTTCCCTTGAATACATTCTTCAGCATTTCGGTTATAGGCACTCTTACGTGTTTTCCTATCCTCCAGAGTAATATTATAATTCCAAAAGTTTGACCAAATAGTAAAGTAACAACGAATCCAGCTATAGCTAAAGGAAGGATTAATAAGATTGGTATAAAAATTATAATACCTGGTATAGCAAGTAAAAATGAGTAAATTATAGTTCTAATTGATAAACTTTTAATTGAAATCTCTGGCGTATCAATTTTAAAAAATTCTAATTTTATTTCTTTATTTCTCTCTTCTTTTGATTGGATTATTAGCTTAGAAAAGGGTTCAATGATTAAAAAGAAAAATCCAATACCTCCAACCACCTGTATTAATAATATAATTGCTCTAATGTTAGCATAGAAGTTCTCATCCACTACATCGATATTGAATGAATTTATCGCCCAATCTCGTGCTACTCGTATAAAATCTGCATCCCAAGCAAGTTTTAGATGGTTGCTATCATCATCTAAATAAACCATTGTAGCATTGCCTTGTTGGAATGAACCATATATCTTATTTGAATCTACATTTGAAACGGGAATACTTAATCGAGTTGCCACACTTTCCTTTAATTCAGATAACTCAATTGCTTCATCAAATAATGCTTGAATCATAAGAACATGTAGTGGATCAGTTAAATTACCTCTTCTTAGAGTAGGATATAGCCAAGTTCCTATTCCGATAAAACATATGAAGGAAGTATCATTATGTATTACACTTTGACCTAAACCTCCCATACTATATCCAATATATCCTAGTGAATTCATGTCAATATCGCCTCTAGAATTTAGATAATCTTGAATCGCAAGTACATCTTTATACATTGCTTCACCATCTCCAGATGAGCTTTGACCAAAATTTCTAAAATCAAATGGAACAGCAACAAAGCCTGCCGTAGCTAATTCTATCGCGTAACCTTTTAATATTTCTTTATTTGCCATAAATCCGTGCCCAATTATAAACGCTGGTTTGTTCAATCCATCATCTTTAGGTTCAAAAACATTGAATGAGATAGTTACACCATCATCAGTTGTGGTTGCAAGCCCATAAGTACTTTTAACACTGGTGGGTGTTATAAAAATGAAAACTGTACCAATGATAAAAAGTGTTAGAAATATACAGATTAATGTAATTCTTTTTTTAGTAAGATCAAGGTTATTCATAATTTAATATTTCAACCTTATTTTATTTAAAAGAATTAGTTTTTAACTTTATTTCCAGTCATATGGTTTTTATCAATTAAAGATGTCCTAATTTTTTATTAATATAAGGTTTTTATGATTCAAAAAATTCTTAAAGCCTAATTATAATAAAAATTGAATCAAAAATGTCAAAAGTACCAAAAATCATGAAACGATGGTATGTAGTAATTGGTGCGATTCTCATACAGTTAGCACTTGGTTCAATATACTCTTGGGGTACGATGACTCAGTTCATAAGTGAGGGAGCATATTTACCAGAATCATTTGAAGTTACAATTTATATTTTTGGAATAGGATTAGCAGCTTTTGCAATTACAATGATATTTGCTGGGAAGTTATCCCAAAAATATGGTCCAAAAAAAATTTCAATTTTAGGTGCTATATTTATTGGAACTGGAACACTTTTATCTGCAGCTATGACCAATTTTATTGGTTTATTTATCACTTATGGAATAATATATGGAATGGGTATAGGCTTTGCCTATGTATGCCCAATCGCAACAGCTACAAAATGGTATCCTGATAAAAAAGGTCTAATAACTGGAATCGCGGTTGCAGGATTTGGTGCTGGATCTTTCATTTTTAATTATCTAATAAGAGCTTTAGCGGTTATTAATATACCTACAATGTACATTCTTTTAGGAATTATCTATATGGCATTCATTTTAATCGGAGCTATGACAATGAATAATCCTCCAGAAGGATGGCTCCCTCAAGGCTATACTCCTCCAACGATAAAAGAAGATGTTGCTGAAGGTTTAATTGAGTTTGAACGAAGAGATATGGTTAAAACCAAACAATTTTGGCTTTATTGGTTAGCATATATATTAGGTTGCATGCCTGGATTATTAGTAATTGGTACATTCTCTTCCTTTGCAAAAAGTAATCCCATCTTTATTATTGCTTCGGCTGATTTTGTCCTTGTTGGTAGCATTGGTGCCTTATTTAACGGTTTAGGACGAATAACTTATGGAAAAATTGCTGATATTCTTTCTTTTAAACGAGCTATGTTGTTAATGTTTACAATTCAAGCAATTGCACTTTTCCTCTATTTCACTACAAACATAAATATTGTATATTATATTATCATCACTTGCTTGATTTTGCTTTGTTTCGGAGGAAACTTAAGTTTATTCCCAACTGGCACTGCTGATTTATTTGGAAATCAACATCTGGGAGAGAATTATGGTGTAGTTTTCACAGCATATGGAATTGCTGGATTTATACAAGCTATTGCGACTAATCAAATGGTTCTAGCATTTGGGGGATATCTTCAATTATATATTGTTATGGGAATCTTTACAATCGGAGCCGCAATTCTAATATTCCTTGTAAAACCTCCAAAAAAGAAGTAAATTGAGTATTTTTAATTATTCTTTTTTTTTATTTATTCTTATATATTTTTAGATCTCAGCAGGATTTCTAATAAAAGCATCAAGTAATTTAATTGTATGAGCTATATCTTCTAACTTAAGTAAAGATGTTGGAGAATGTATATAGCGACATGGAACAGATACTACTGAGCTAGGCACTCCTTCACGCGTAAGTTGAATCTTCCCTGCATCTGTTAAACCATACATTGGCTTTTTGATTTGGTAAGCTACATTTTCATATTTTGCATTCTCAATGAGTCTTTTATTTATATAAGGTGAACATATAATAGATTTATCTGCTACGGTGATTGCTGGGCCTTTTCCAATATAAACTGGAATTTGTGAATCCTTTATGTCTGGTACATCTGCAGCAGTAGTATTTTCTACAGCAATGGCCATAGTTGGTTTTAGTTTAAAAGCACCAGTTACAGCGCCAATTCTACCAAATTCTTCTTGTACTGCAAAATTAAATAGAATTGTGTCATTAATTGGTGAACTTTCTTTTAATTGCCTCATCAAGTGTAGAAGGACATTACATCCCGTACGATCATCAAAAGCTTTTCCACGAACCATATTATTAGGAAAGTCTTCAAAAGGGTCATATAATGTGCCAACAGTACCAATATCTATGCCAGCTTTAATTATTTCTTCATTAGAGCTCATACCAAGATCAATATACATTTGAGTAGCATCAGTTATTTTTTTCCTTTCTGTTGCTGTTGTAAGATGCGGTGGTTTTGATCCGATTATCCCATGTAAGAGTTCTCCAGATTGCGATTTTAAAATTACTGCTTGTCCTTGTAAAATCCTTACATCCCAACCACCGATCAAAACAAATCTTAAAAACCCAGATCTCTCAATGTAAGAAACCATGAATCCAATTTCATCAGTATGAGCATCAAATAGAATTCTATTTTGGCCCTCACTTCCTTCTTTCATGGCAAGTACATTTCCTAGAGGATCCTTCCATGCTTTGTCTGCTAAATTTTCACTTTTAATCGTATTCAAGATGTAATTACTTACCTCATCTTCAAATCCAGAAACACCAAATAGATTAGATAGTTGTTTTTGAAGATTTTTAATGGTTTCAAAGTCCAAATTAAAACCTCTTAAATTTATTAATCCAATTACTTTTATATGATAATTAATAGTTTGACCAATCTAAAATAAAATTAACCAAATTTATCAATTATGCTTAAAAGAATAGAAAAAATAAGAATTTAGGAAAATATTACCCAATTACTATTTAAAGTTTAAGAAAATTTATTTACCTCTTTTTTTAAGTTCAGTAATTGCTTTTTCGGCAAGCACTATCGCATCAGTATATTTCGATTTATATTTTTGTAGTTCTGCTCCCAATTCTATGGTTTTATTTTGCAAATCCATAATTGCTTCACTGCTTTCTTCACCTAATTGAGGAAATGCTTCTGGATTTTCCAAAGTTTCTTTAAGGTAATTATACTTTTCTTGCCATACTTTTAATTCCGTTTGTAGTTCCTCCACCTTCTCATCTATATTTTCCGCTGTTAAAGGAACTCCTTCTGCTCCACTTGATTCTAGTTCGACTATTCTATCTTTAAGCATATCGACTTCCTCTTCAAGTTCCTTTATCTTTACTTTCAAAGCGCCTATTTCATCTATATATTCTGCAGACGTTTTTGGAGCAGTAATTTCTTCAAAAATGGCTTTTCCAGTTTCTAATTCATTCGCGCTTTTGTCTCCAAGAATTCTTTGCCTTCTCATTTGCAACTCTTCTACAGTTTGTTTGGGCAAGAAATCCAATGGATTAAATCCAATTCCACCATGTTCCGTATGTCTTTTTCTAATTTTCACATATAAAGGAATACCCTTGACTGCCTCTCCACAAATTATTGATTCTCCTTTGTCCAATCCTGAAATATCCTTCTTATTGTCGCGACTTAAATCTTCGGCACTTGAAATAGTAACATCAATATCTCGAATATCTGTAAGATTATGAACAACCCAACTACCTGCTTGTGCTCGTATAGTTGTGTCTAATAATTGGGGTCTTTGTGTACCTATTACTATATTAGCTCCGAATTTTCTTCCCTCCTGAGAAAAGAGTTTTACAGTTTCACATGTTTCAGTCCTTTTCTTTCCAGCAAAAAGGTGAGCCTCATCTAAGAACAAATAGAATGGTAGAATTCTTCTTGAAGTACTTGCTTGATATAATTTTTTAAGCAATTTACCAGCAATCATTTCTTGAACGCTTAAATCCATTCCTCTCATATTTACTATTGTACATAGATTAGGAGCAACAATGTCTCCAGCATCTAAAGAAAATAAATATTCGACATCAATATCACCACCCTTGTTAATTTTCAAATCTGCAAATTCTATGATTTTATCCACAAATTCACTTTGTCCGCTTTCACCTTTTTGATTATCATCTTTAGCCGCTACCTTAAGAGACCCATATTCTCCATGGCGATCTAATATAACAATAGGTATTCCTTTTTTCATAAATTCCTCACATAATACACCCATCGTATATGATTTTCCTGATCCACTCTTTCCTGTAATAAATATCCTTCCAAAATTCTTAACTAATAAATTAACATCAAATTCGTAGCCAAGTAACTTTCCCAGAGAAACGGATTCTTCAGGGGGGTTATAAATACCTAATAACCTTGTAATTTGTTCCTCTTTTGCTTTATATACTTCAGCACCTACTTCAAATGGTCTTTTTGGTCTTTCTCCTAAGACAGATAAGATGGCTAACATTCCTGATTGATCGCTCCACATATCTAAAATACTAAGTATATAATGGGCCTTGTTTCCTTCTTTATCTTTTTCTCCATATATTGTAAGATACGTTTTTTTATATACAGAAGGATCTTGAACTTGCATAGTAACTTCGTAAGCCGTTGTTTTTCCGATTAATCTACCAACAGGCATTTCTTTCTTTTGACCTTCCTTACTTTCATCTTCAGACATAAACAATCACATAATATTCATTTTTATGGTATTATAAGATAATTATGATTTATTAATACTTACTAACTAGCTTTGTCAATTAAAAAGAGTATAAAAATCTTCACTATTCCATTTCTTAATTACTCTTCTTTATGATAGATTATACTTTTTTCTACCATTCGAATTGGTTTATAAGCTTCTTTTGCCCTTCTTAAACCGGGAAGTCCTAGATCTTGTTCTCTATTCACATATTTTATGTTTTTGCCAAACTCTTTTAGAAATAAGTTATTAATAGCTTGGTATGAACCCTCGTATTCTATATGAGCTTTCTCTATATGTATAACTAAAGTATCTTTATTTATCATTTCTCCTAAAGTATATGCTACACATTTATTATCGACACCAATTATGCCTCCAAAAATACCTAAATCATTAAAGTTTTCTAATGCTGTTTTTATTGCTTTTTGTTCCTCAATTAAATCTTCATTACTTTGACATTCATTTTGATCACACCATTCTAATTGTAGTTCAAGTGCTTTATCTATTAAACCATCCGAAATTATATTAAATTCATAATTATAAATTTCCAAGAACTTGTTTAACCAACGTCTTTTTTGACGAAATTTATTCCCTGGTAAATCGATGAGAGATTCAATCTCATAAATATAATCCCAATTCATTCTATCTTCATGTATATCTAAATTTAAGGCTTGATATTCTGGTTCTCTAATTACTTTTTCTATGACATCCTTGGGAACTCTATGAATTTCAATATTGTCAAACTTTTCAAATAAATTGATTATCATTTTTTCTGGTTTGGGACCGATAGGGGTTAAGAAAAAGATTCCGTCATCTAAATTAGAAATTGATTTTTTCCAATTTTTAAAATAATCCTGTGAAAAAACAATTAGATGATTATCAGATTCTAAAAACAAGAAATTATAGTAATTTTTCCAAATAAAAAGATTAGTAAACGTGAATTCTGAGATTTCGGGTTGAAATTTTTCAAAATACCCATCAAATAATTTCTTATCTTCAATTTCTATTTGTCGAGCTGAGCTTAAATTCATGAATAATCTAAAATGGGAGAATATAAAAATTTATTCCTAATAGATCATATTAAAGATTCATTTTTGATTTACCAATCTATTAATATGTGAACTAGATTAAATAATGTCTAATTGGTTGCTTATAATCCAAAACATACTTTTAATTCTATTAATAATTTTTTTATGTCTCCTTTTTTGGGTGTTTGTCTTGGCAAATATAATTAGAAAATTATATAAATTTCCTATTCCCTCATTCCTAACTCCATTAATTGATAATCCCATTAGAAGACGATTTATCCAAAAACCTAAAATCATTGCTGAAAGACTGAAACTTAAATCAGGGATGATTGTTGTGGAAATTGGGCCAGGAAAAGGAAATTATACCAAAGCTGTAGCAGATAAAATATTACCTTATGGAAAAGTGTATGCTATTGATATTCAAAAGGTAGTTATTAAAAGATTAAAAGAAAAAGTCGAAGAAGAAAATATTTCAAACATAATTCCAATGGTAGATGATGCGTATAATCTTTCCTTTAAAGATGAATCTGTAGATCGAATTTTTGCAATAGCATGCCTTCCAGAAATACCAGAACCTGTGAGAGCACTTAAAGAATTTAAGAGAATTCTAAAACCAGATGGGATTATTTCGTTTAGTGAACTTTTTTTAGATCCAGATTGTCCACTTCGGAGAACAGAAAAAAGATGGGCAAAAAAAGCAGGATTAGAGTTTATTGAGGGATTCGGTAATTGGTTTGTATATCAATTGAATTTCATTAAAACTCTTGATTAAGCAATCTTTATAAGTTTCCTTTTCTATTTCTACTCAGAGAAAAATTTAATCAAAAATGGAGTAGGATTTGAGATTAAAAAGAAAGAGAAATATCAAGTAGCCATCATTAGTATTTTGTTGGTTACAAGTATTGCATTACTTCCAGTATTTAATAATTTTAGAGAAGTAATAGGAATAGGGCATTATAATGCCAATATAAATTTTAATCATTCCTTTATTGAAGGTACCGGGGCTCTAAATGTTGAGTTTGATTTAGTACTAGCCTCCAATTATAGATACACGGCAAATCTTGATTTTAATGTAATTTCAACTGGTTCAGTTGGAACAATTGGCATTACTTCAATCGAATATTACATTTACAGGTTTTTTCTTTCGCAAACATTAATTTCTCGTTTCTTTTCCTATGATCCTCCGAGAAACTCACTTCACACAAGTCATATTAATCTAGTACTTGAGAGAAATAATGAGATATACCTCTCAGGAGAAGCATTCGTAAAATTTTTAGTTGAAGGAGTAGAACAAGAAGTATCAATTGAATTTGAATTAATGATATTAATTACTCTTTCATCTGGAGATGTTTCTTATTTTTGGAATTTGGCAGAAGTTTGGCTTCTAGTAATAGATGGTATTATAATTACAGTTTTAGTTGTCGTTTTAGCAAGATCTATAGGACATATTCGATTTGAGAAATGGTATACTGAAGAGCATAAGAAAGAAGATGAGGAATTTTTCGAAAAAATGCGTGAGTATGTCCGAGATAAAAAAACTCCACCATCCTCCTAGAGTTATCAAAATACTATAATTAATCTCCATTTTTTAATTTTTTAATAATGTCTTCTAGGATTTCAATGACTTTTTTTTTATATGAGGCTTGTTCTGGATAATTATAACTAAACATTCTCCAATGGGGACGTTTATGACCCACTTTAAATTTAAAACCGTTCATATTCGTCATGTAAGAATTACTATCCAGTTTAGTAGCTATCTGATCTGCTATAATATACCAATGAAATTTTGAACCTGTGCTAGCTCCTGAGTTGATTGGGGCAGCATGCATACGAGTTTTTATACTTTCAAAATTTATCTTCCATTTATTAGGAGTAATTTTAGTTTCAGACCATTTTCCATTATTGTATTTCCAATTATGAGATGCTCCAATTTTCATTCCAGTATATAACTTACCTTTATATTCCTTTAATATGTCATACATTGTTATTTAAGTATATTTTAATAATTATGATATTACATATAACATGATTTAAATAACAGAGAAGACTGAAAGTTTTTTATTAATTAAAAATTAAAAGTAAAAATAAAAAAAAGGATAAATTAGTGTAAAATTTATAATTTCTTAACAATTAAGTCTGCTAAACGATTACTATATCCCCACTCGTTATCATACCAGCTTACTACACCTGCTAAATTTCCAATTACCTTTGTCCAAAGTCCAGAAAATATAGAACTTGCTGGATTTCCAATAATATCAGTACTTACAATAGGATCATCTGTATATTCTAAAATTCCTTTAAGATATCCATTAGCAGCTTCTTTCATTTTATCATTAATTTCTGCAGCTGTCGCCGTTCTTTCTAAATTACATTTTAAATCAACAACAGAACCATCAGGAGTTGGAACACGCATCGCAATTCCATCTAACTTCCCATTTAGCTCAGGAAATACAACACCAATAGCTTTAGCTGCTCCAGTTGAAGTTGGTAAAATATTTGCTGCTGCAGCACGACCCCGAATCATCTTAACAGGATCTCCTGCTCTTGCTGTATCGACAGTTCTTTGATCACCAGTATAAGAGTGAATAGTTGTCATTATACCGTTTTGGATTCTAAAGCTATCTTGTAATACTTTTACTACTGGGCCTAAACAGTTAGTTGTACAACTTGCATTACTGATGATTTTATGTTCGTCAGTAAGTCCTTGATCGTTACACCCAATAACTACAGTGTAATCTGGATTAACTGCTGGAGCACTAATGAGCACTTTTTTAGCACCTGCTTCTAAATGCTTAGCTGCACCTTCTCTCTTTGTAAAGAATCCAGTACATTCTACAGCAACATCAATATTATTGCTACCATGTGGTAAATCAGCAGGGTTTTTTTCGGCTGTAATTGGGATTGTCTTTCCATTCACAATTAAAGAATTTTCTCCTACCTCCACAGTACCTGGAAATTTTCCAAAGACCGAATCGTATTTTAATACATAAGCTAAAAATTTAGGTTCGAATAAATCATTAATTGAGACAACGTCTATATCATATGGATATTTCTCCGAGAGTGCTCGAAAGAAATTGCGCCCAATTCGTCCGAATCCATTAATAGCAATTCTTTTCGCCATTTTTGATCATTTTTTAACTTTTTAGTTTAATTCTTTTTAGAATTAATCTAAATATGTGGTAGATTGTTTTTTAATTTTTTAGTTTTAAGTTTATTCAACCTTCCAATCTACTTTTAAAAATATATTAATCTTTCTAAATAAATATTAAACTCAAATATGAACCTAAAAGAAATATATTAGAGAAGTAGTCTTGAATTAGGTTTCTAAATATAGAAGATTTTTTACTTTCATCGAGGTCCCGGTAGCCTTAATTAATTTCTGAAAATCAGGTCCAGGAATTTGTAACGTCTCGGTATTAACATTTGGATGGCAACATATCACATTTGCATTCCATATAATTTCATCTACTATAAAAATAACCTCATTATTAGCGTCATTAACCAATCCAAGTGGAGATACAGCACCAGCACTAATGCCTAATATTTCAGAAAGTTCTTCAGGTCCAGCAAAGCGAATTTTTGGAGCACCTATCATTCTACGGAATTGATTTAAGTCTAATCGCTTTTCATGAGGGATGGTGACCAAATACAATTGTCCAGATTTTTTATTCTTGAGAAATAAATTTTTACAATGAGTTCCAGGGATGTGTCCACAATGTTCTCTCGCCTCAGGTACAGTGAACACTGCAGGGTGAGTATGTAAAACATATTGAACATTATGCACCGCTAACCATCGCTTTAATGAATCTTTCATTTTGTTTCTCATTTATTCTATTGTACACGTATCAAAAAAAAGGCATTCTTAATGAAATTTCTATAATTGTTAGTGTATATACATAATTTTATTTAACAAAAAAATTTTAGAAAAACTAAAAAACTAAAAATATAAATAAAAAAATAGCAAATAAGGAGGAATACTTATGAAAGCAATTGTATATGAAAAATTTGGACCGCCGGAGGTTCTTCAGCTCAAAGAGGTAGAAAAACCTACTCCCAAGGACAATGAAGTACTGGTAAAAGTATATGCGACAACAGTACATCGGGGGGATTCTAGAATGCGAAGTTTCGATGTTCCTCGTGGGATGTGGCTCATCGCAGGAATAGCTCTTGGTTTCAGAAAACCAAAAAAACCTATACTAGGGATGGAGTTAGCCGGGGAAATTGAAGCAGTAGGTAAAGATGTAAAACTGTTTAAGAAAGGTGACCAGGTTTTTGCATCTACCTACGGGGTGAAATTTGGTGGTTATGCTGAGTACAAATGTCTGCCTGAAGACGGGATAGTGGCAATAAAACCGGCCAATATGACTTATGAGGAAGCTGCCGCCGGACTTTCTACTGGGGCAGTAATGGCATTGAAGTTTCTTAGAAAAGGAAATATCCAGAGCGGACAAAAAATTCTTATTTACGGCGCTTCTGGAAGTGTAGGTACTTTTGCGGTGCAGCTTGCCAAGTACTTTGGGACAGAAGTTACCGGGGTTTGCAGTACCACTAATTTAGAATTGGTGAAATCTCTGGGAGCCGATAAGGTAATTGATTACACTAAAGAAGATTTCACAGAAAGAGGAAAGCTTTATGATATCATCTTTGATGCCGTTGGAAAAATCTCGAAATCAAATCGTAAGAAAGCACTAGCTCCGAAGGGGACATTCATGTCAGTTCATGATAGGGTAGGCGGCGAAAAGAGTGAAGATTTAATTTACCTCAAAGAGCTTGTTGAGGCGGGAAAGCTAAAATCGGTCATAGATAGACGTTATCCGATGGAACAAATTATCGAAGCTCATAGGTATGTTGATAAAGGGCACAAAAAGGGAAATGTAGTAATAACTGTGGTATAATAACAGAAGCTAATAGTAATATTGGCATCATTATCTGTAAGTTTTGTTAGATTTTATTATTATTTTTTTATTAAAATAATTCTAAAAAATAGGGTTATAACTAAGAAATTTTATATAATTAAATTTTTCCAAGAAAAAATAATATGTGGTTTTAAAACTTAATTTGAATTACAAAGTTAAAAGAACTTTTAAAATTGGATAAAACAAAATTTATAAGGAGGATATAAAGTGAAGATTGATACCATCTCAATAAATTTACTTGCACATTCTTTAAGTCATGCTAGTTCCTCTGAAGTTAAAACAATGAAATTTGAAAAAAAGGGGTTTTACCAAAAGAGTTTAGCCTATATCGAAGATTATATGACAAAAAATGGATACGATCTCGTAAATATGCATGGTTCAGAGCAAATGTATGTTTTTCATTTAATAAAACGATAAATGTTAACTAAAAAAAGTATGTGAAAAAATATAAATAAATTAAGTTTCCTCTTTTTCTTCTATTTCTTTTCCCATTAATCTTATCACCGCATCGGCAAGTTTATTTTGACTCCGGCTCATTATTCCTTTGATCTTTCCTTCCACGCCAGTGACCCTGAGCATTATACCATTCCAAACTGAGCTAGGCTCTCCTTTAACCTTCTTAAATCTATCTCGAAATATTTTTACTTCGATGTTATCATAGTTTTTCGCAGCATCAGAACACTTGAAACAAAGAATACATTTATCTTTATCGATTACAATGTCTTTACCATCTCGTGACATTGCTTCAACCGAACACTCATCGACAAATTTATCAATAACTTTTGTATCTTGTTCATTACAAGTTGTGGTTATTGAACCCTCCACCACTTTACGAACCTTTCGTCCATCATCAAGTGTTCGAACTTCTTCTTCAAATTCGGGAAGAGAACCATTTTCAACAAGTAATATCTTATTTTCACCGTTAATTAATAGTTCCAAGGTATATCCAGGGCAAATCCACGTGCAACTTCCGCACCAGATACATTTTTCTGTATCTACTACTATTTTTTTATCAGATTCAATTCTCATGTCCTCTGGTGTTCCAATAGCTGTCTTCTTTAAGGGTTCATCATAGATTGAGACCGTTACAGGACAAACGCGGTGACAAAATCCACACTCAATGCATTTTGACTCATCATATTTTAGAATCATCTCATGATTGAGCATTTTATAAACGTAATGAGTGATGTTATTATCAACTTGAATTGCTTTTTTAGCAGGTAATGACATATTTTCTTTCTCTTAATACAATTTTTCTAATCTATATTTCATAATTAACAAGAAATAATAAAAATTTTAATTTCGTAGATAATGTTTGTTATTAATTAAATTAAGCACTTGTTAAAAATTTAAAGATTAATATTTGTATAGGAGCTAACGATATTTTTAAAAAGGAATAAATAGTATTTGATTGAGAGCTAGGTATTTAACTTTCAGGTTTAACATGTAAACCTTAATCTTTAAGTACAAATAAGATAAAAATAAGTAATTATAAAAAAATTAGATTAGGCTTTTTCTGATTCCATTTGTTGTATAGCTTTTCCAGATCTGAAAGGAATATCATCAATGCTCTCTCCAGCTGTATATTTAAATTTCTCTTTAAATGCTTCATTTAAAGACTGGAAGTATAATGATAATGGTAAGTGTTGAGGACAGTTATTATCGCAGTTTCCGCATTCAACACAACGATCTGCAACGTGTGCTATACGTGTTAATTGGTAGGTTTCTTTATTTATAATTTTTTCTTTCCTTTTTTTCTGTAAAATACAATCAACACAATAGCAAACAGGACAACCTCTGATGCACATATTACACATAGTACATGCCTGTAATTTTGCAATTTTCTCTGCTTGAGGAAGCTTATCCCATTCTTCTAAATCTTTTACTCTTTTAGCGAGTGCATTTTCCTTAAGCTCTTTGATCTTTTCAGTATGAGCCGTTTTAATATCAGCGGGGAGGCCGTTCTTTGCGATTTTAGATTTTTCGACAAGATCAGCTCCTTTATCAGAGTAGACTTTAAGAATTACATCCTCTGAATCAATAGGTATTCCAAGGTCACTTATTCCTAAATCAGCTACTACAGGAACTTTCCGAATGCATCGTGTGCAGTTTTCAGCAATATTCAAATCAACCTCTTTTGTTTTCCCATCCTCTAATTTAAGAATTAAACCTTTATCTCCAATTTTTTCTTTTACTACTTTTGTAGGATCAACATCTTTAATTTTTTTCACTTCTCTTGAAGCATTGATTACCATTCCTCTATCTTCAAATGCGATAATAAAGAGATGATCTAAATTTACTTGTTTTATTTTAGCTAATTCAATTAACGCTCTGGTATCGCAAGGTCGAGCAATAAGTCCTATTTTCTCTTCCATTGCGCCATTCACTGACTTATGTAAGAATTTTGCTGCCGAGTCAGTTCTGGCATAGCCGTAGGAGATCAGATTGGTTAATGGAAAGCTAGTTATATCTTCTGCTTTTTCATATAATTGCGGGGATACTGTAAATCGATCTTCTTGATTAGTCTTTTTATCTATCCTTGTTTGTGCCCCAATTATTTTATCTACTATTTTTTCCTTTAGTAAACTAGTAAGTAATTTTGGAAAATCCTCAATCTTTATAAGATATTCTGCTATTGCATCCATGTTATATCCAACTCAAATTTGTTCAATAAAATTTTTTATAAATTGATTTACTAAAAATTTTTCCAATGAAATATTTTTTATTTGTTTTTTTAACATTTAAATTATAATTTTTTTATGTGTCTTATGGTGCTTCCATTTCCTCAGCCAAGTTCTCATTTTTTTAACTCAGCATCATTAGTAAACACATTAATTTTTAAGCCTTAGCTTTTTCTTTGGCTTTTTCTTTTTTTGGTGCGCCGCCCTTAGAACGTAAGGGACTTGGTCCCAATTCACGAATTACTTTATCAAATTCAGTTACTTGCTTTTGGAATTTTTGACCTTCTGCTGCCGTACAATTCCCCGACATTAATCTTTTTTCGTTGAGACCCATAGATTTTAGTACTTCTTTAAGGTAATCGACTTGGCGATATGCAAAATAATTACCTGTTTCATAATCACATTCATGAGGATATCATCCAATAATCATAACTCCATCAGCACCTCTTCCAAAAGCTCGCATAACTAAATCAGCTCCAACTCTGCCAGTGCAAGGGACCAATACTGTTCTAATAGATGATGGATACTGAGCACGAATAGTTCCTGCCATATCAGCAGAACCGTATCCTCACTTCCAACATAAAAATGCTATTATCTTAATATTTTGTTCTTCTGCCATTCTATTCACCTCTTTACTCTTCCATTAAAGGAAGTAGTTCATCTAATATTGCCATATATTGATCATCTCTAAAGTATGTTAACTCAATTGCTTTAGAAGGACAAACAGATTCACAAGTACCACAACCTCTACAGAGTATTAAATCTACTATTAAATTTCCATTTTCATTTACTGAAATAGCACTAAAGGGACAAGCTTCAATACATTTATAGCATTTTGCACATCGATCATCAGATGGTGTAGCTCGGATTAATTCTATAGTATATTCTTTTCTACCCATTGGGATGCCTGCAGATGATGCAGCTCCCTTTGCTTGACTCACGGTTTTATCAATTTCTTTTTGGCCTTGAGCAGATCCACATATATATATTCCAGGAACTTTTGTACTAATTGGATCAAGTCGAGCGTGGAATTCTTTTAAGAAACCGTCTGGACTTTTTTCCATATTTAGAACTTTGGCAATTTCTTCTGTTCCCTTGGATGGGAGAGACGCTGGAGAAGTTACAACCATATGTACTTCCATAGTAACTACCGTATCAGTACCAACGGGTTCAAATTGAACGATTAAATTCTTAGTTAAAGGATCCTCTTCTATCTTTCCTACAAGCCCTTTAAGAAATATGATTCCTGCATCTCGAGATCGTCTATAATATTCTTCATAGTCTTTACCAGCACATCGCATATCAATGTAAGTACAAACAATTTCGGAATCAGGATATTCTGACTTTATGAGTTTTGAATTTTTAAGCGATAGATTACAACAGATAACACTACAGTGAGCATTTTTACTTACATCTCTAGAACCAACGCAATTAATAAACAATACTTTAGTAGGACGCTTACCATCTGATGGTCTTTTTAAATGTCCATAGGTAGGACCGTTTGGAGCAAGTATTCTCTCTAATTCTATTTGATTAATAACATTATCGTAAATACCATAACCATAATCGGGTCCTTCGTAGAGATCCCATCCTGTTGCTACAATAATAGTTCCGACTTCTAAATCAACAATTTGATCTTGAATACTGAAATCAATGGCATCCTCCTCACATGAATCTACACAAGCAAAACATTCTACGCAAGATGTTCGTGCAATGTCAAATATAGCAGGTACTGCTTGTGCGAATGCAATATCGATACATTTTCTTGCTGATAAATTTTCATCAAAATAATTTGGCACATATATAGGACACACTTCTGGACAAGCCCCGCATCCTGTACATTTAATTTCATCCACATATCTTGTATGACGGTTGACTTTTACTTTAAAATTTCCAATATATCCATCAACTTCAATTACTTCACTATTTGTCATTAATGCGATATTAGGATGGCGATTAGCCTCTAACATTTTAGGACCGAGAATTCATATAGAACAATCATCAGTTGGAAAGGTACGATCCAATTGGCTCATTCTTCCACCAATCGTAGTGTTTTTTTCTACTAGATATACTTTAAATCCAGCATCACCTAAATCAACTGCAGCTGTTAAACCGGCGATACCTCCACCAACTACTAAAGCGACAGGTTCTACAGGAACAGTTTTGGTTGGAACATCTTCTAACAATCTTGCTCTTGCAATACCTGCTTTTATGAGTTCTATAGATTTTTGAAGTGCTTTTTCACGTACTTCTGGAGCTTGATGCACAAAACTACAATGTTCTCTGATGTTTACAAACTCTAAATATCTAGGAGGTAAGCCTGCCTCCGCAAGAATTGCATGAAAAACAGGTTGATGGGTTCTAGGAGTACAAGCTGCAACAACTATTCTCTCGATCTTACTCTCTTCAATTTGTTCTTTAATATATGATGATCCCCCTTCAGTACACATGCTCAAATATTCAAATGCTTTTACACGCTCTAATTTATTGAGTTCTTCGACAATTGTAGGAACATCTAAGATACCAGCAATATTGATACCTCAGCGGCACACAAATACGCCCACAATGGACTTTTCAGCTTCTATATTTTCTTTGGTCTGATTTCCAGACAAATTATACACCCTTTTTAATATATCCTCCTAATTTTTGAAGTCAATATTTCGTGTGTACGTTTTTATAATTGTACAAATTAAATATTTTATGATATTTTTAATAGTCCTTCTTATTAAAATTACATTGTTATTAAAGTTCGTTCGAGATAATTAAAAATCTGATTAATAATGTTATTATTATACTGTCCTTACGACAAAAATTTCAATTTTTTTGCATTGAAATGCATTCTTCTTCCAAGGTTTTACTTTATATACATTATTATAATTCTAAATAAAATTAATTTGTTTTAGGAATAATTTCATTTATAATCTTATCCAAATTATATTGTTTGAAGAGCAATGGAAGATATTTCTATTGATGATATAAATAAATTCGTCTTAAATAAACAGCATCTCACGAATAACAGTAAAATTGATAATTTACTCCAGGTAACAGAAGATTTATGTGGTCTTCATGCTACAGGTACAATGGAACCATATCTGGCTTTATTTGCTAGAATGTCAAGATTTAATAAAAAAGATTTAGAAAAAGAGTTATATGTAAATAAGACTCTTGGTAGAATACGTGGTATTCGTAAGACGCTTTTTATTTATACAAAAAAGATGATTCCTATAATTAATTCTTCCACAAAACATTTAATCATAAAATTATTTGAAAAATATTTAAATTATCGTGATATTTCATTAGAAGACTATAAAAACCTCTCAATAGATATATTAAATCTTATAAATAAAAGAGAAATGTCTACAAGTGAAATTAAGAAAGCTTTGAATTCCCAAAAAGACATTGGAGCAATTATTTCTGTAATGTGTGATGAAATGGTATTAATCAGGACTAAACCAATAAAAAGTTGGAAAGATAGAAGAATACGATATGCCCCCTTTAAAGGTTATTTCCCAGAAATAAATTTTAATAGGTATAATGAAGAGGAAGCTTTGAAAATTCTTGTTAAAAATTATTTAAAATCTTATGGACCATCAACTGAAACTGATATTGTATGGTGGACTGGTATAAATAGAAGTAAAATACGTAGAGCACTAGATCAATTTAGAGATGAGATTGCAACCATTAAAATTTCATCCCTTAATCATGATTTTCTCATTTTGCAAAAAGATATTGAAAAGTTCACTAATTTAACTTTAATAAAGGAGAATACTATTAACTTTTTGCCTCAACTTGATCCTTATTTAATGGGCTATAAAGATCGAGAAAGATATATTAAAATTAATAATTATGAATATGTATTTGATCGCTCTGGAAATATTACATCTACAATTTTATTAAATGGAAGAATTATTGGTGTATGGGATGTTACGGAAAAACCAGATCCTATGGTAAAAGTGTTATTTTTTAGTAAAATAGATGAAATTAATTTGGATAAAGCTTATAAAGAAGCAAATAGGATTGGAGAGTTTATAATAGAGAAAGAAATCCAGATAAAAGAGTGTAAGCAAATGATTCCTTTAACTAAAAGAACTGCGGGTGGATTTATGACTCCATTAAAGGATTGAAGTTGAATAGAATAAACACAATTAAAATATTAAAAAAAGCAAAAAAATAAAAAGATATATTTAAATGGTTCTTTAACCTTGCGATTCTGCGATAATATCACCAAACAATCGCTTTACCGCCTCAATTCGAGTTTCTTCTCCTATTTGCTCAACATTCTTTAGAGAAATAGCTTCTTTTGGACAAATTGCTATACACTGAGGTTCTCTTTCTCCCACTTCAGGATCTATGTATTCTTCTTTCATATTCTCACATAAGTCGCAAATAAGTGCGTTTTGACTTGATAAGTGAAGAGTAATAACTCCAAAATCACAGGCACGAATACAAAAACCACAACCATTGCACTTATCATCATCAACAATAATGGAACCAGTTTCTTGATCTTGCTCTAGTGCTTTTTCTGGACAACTGCGAACACAGGGAGAGTCTTCACATTTTTGACACGCTAATGCGATATTAAAAATTGGTTCAATTCTTACTCTATGGATCCTAGTATTAATGGGATTAAATTCTCCATCGTGAACAAAACTACATATACTTTCGCATGTTTCGCATCCTGTGCATAAATTTGGGTCGACAATAATAAATTGGTGGACCTTTCCGCCTCTTTTCTTAGTTTTGATCTTTGACATCTTATTTTTTACCTCCAGCTACCTTTAACTTTCCAATCACAAAATCTAATTCCAATTCTTTCAATGTTTCATCAGTTGGAATTCCTGTTTCTTTATCCCAACCCCGTGCTTCATAATATCCACTTAATACTTTCTGGTAACCATCTTCTTTCAAGGTAACTCCCTTAGCAGGTCCTCGAGTGTGAGCCTCTTTGAAAAATCGATCTGGAGGACGATCATCTGCGCGTGTACAACCTTCTCTGATGTTAAAACATTTTGAAAGTGTAAGAATTGCAGTCCCTCTTTTAAGCATAGATTCTTCTGTGTGAGGGATACCAGTAACGAGTTCATATACTTTTGCCATTTCAGCATCAGATTCATAGATACCTCTTGTGAATTTACAAATGATATAAGAATCAATCAAGGCATATACATCTTCTAATTTGATGATTGCTTTTCCACGTTCAAGTGGTTTATCATATGCGAACCTGTCGAAAGTACCCTTTGCATCTAGTCCATATGCTCCATTGCGTAAATGACACGCTCCTCTTATGGAGACACTTTCTCCAACAGCAAAGGAAGACATTCCGTGCAAATCAAAAGCTGGAAGCTCCAATCCTTTGATATGCATAGCATAATAGCTAGCATTTTTTTTGCCCATTTCTTCTAGTCTCCTACCAGCTTCTCTTACTCCATCACCAAAGATTTCTCCAGCAAAACCTTTACCAAGGATCATTTCTTCAGTAAATTGTGCTAAAGTATTAGTCGAGCCAAATGGTAACTTGTATCCTAAATCCTTTTCTGTAATAAGTCCCTCTTCAAAACATTCACATGCCATAGCTGCAGTAACCCCGCCAGATATTGCATCAATTCCTAAATCATCGCATAAAGTAATGCATTTGAATACAGTAGGCCAATCAGCATTACCGCATGCTGTACCAAATCCATAACATAACTCAACATCTACACTTGCATATGTGTTTGGCCAATCAGGATGAGTTTTAGGTACTTTAGCAATGTGATCACATGCAATTGAACATTGAGAACATGCAACTTTTTTCACAACCCAATCGATATTAAGTGTATCACCCGTAAAAGTACCATCGTCTATTTTATCCCAGGTACCTTCACGATGATTAAATGTTGGCATCATACCAAGCTTATTATAACTTGTTAATCCTGCCGGAGTGCCTAAATCACGGTACTTGGCTGTAGCAGGACCATTGGCAACCTTAATTAATTTTTTAGCTAGTTTAAAAAATTCTGCTGGATGTGCAACTTTTGTACCTTTAGTGCCCCTAAAACAAACTGCTTTTAAATTTTTAGAGCCCATAACGGCACCCATACCAGTTCTTCCTGCTTGTCTATTTCTATCATTAGTAATACATGCCATATGACTCATTCTTTCACCAGCAGGACCGATAGCCATTACAGCTAAGCGTTGGTCTTGAAATTCTTCTCGTAATAGTTCTTCAGTTTCCCAGCAACCCTTGCCCCAAAGAGTTTTCTCACATGGAACTAAATAATAATCATCATCATCTACAACCATATAAACTGGCTCAGGAGATTTTCCCTTGAATACAATCATGTTAATTCCAGCCCTTCGAGCTTGAGCTCCTACGGATCCAGAAGAAATAGCCATTCCAAATACTCCTGTTAATGGAGATTTTGCAAACACTCCATATTTAGAACTTGTTGGCAAAATAGTGGTTGGAAAAGGGCCTTGTGCATATATAAAAACATTCTCTGGGCCAAGTGGATCTACACCAGGTTTCAATTCATCCCATAAGACTTTGGCAGCAAATCCATAGCCTCCAATCCAATCTCGACAGAATTCTCTAGATAATTCCGATTTTTCGATTTTTCCGGTAGTTAAATCAACATCAAGTCTAACTTGAGTATATCCTTTAACATCATCAGGTAAAGATACTTCTTTAGCCTTACTCATGTTTTTCACATAAAATTATGTAATTAAATTATGATATGATATTAATTTTCAAACTTATTAAATTTTTAATATTTAGAATAAGCAATTATTTATTAGGTTTCTTGTTAATTATGTTAATTTCCCCTAAGTCAGGTCCCTAATATTAAATTCTTTAATGCTTGATCTTCTTTTCTAATTATCACTTCTAATTTATATAGTATTAAAAATAAGAGTTAAGAATATTCATTTTAATAAACCAAAGAAAATATTTCTTTTATAACATAAGAGTATTATATAAAAAATTCATTAAATTATATTTATCAAGAAAATAGGAAAAAGTATAAGTGAATCTGAAGATTCATGGTTTATTCTAATTATACTAAAAAATGAATTGATTTAAATTGCCTTACAAAATTTTAGAGAAAAGAGAATTAGGTACCACTGGGATATTATTCGAGATGGTTCTACACACTCCATTAATCGCTCAAAAAGCGCATGCCGGAAACTTCATACTTTTACGAGTTAATGAGACAGGAGAGAGATTTCCTTTAACAATTGCTGATTATGATAGAGAAAAGGGGACTATTACTATTGTTTTTCAAGTGTTTGGAAAAAGTACGAAATTACTCTCACATCAAAAAATAGGGGATGAGATTCTTGATGTTGTTGGACCTTTAGGTAATAAAATTCATATTCAAAAATATGAATATCCGGTTGTGATAATTGGAGGAGGAGTAGGGATTGCTCCATGTTATCCTCAAGCAAAAGAATTAAAAGAAGCAGGAAATAAAATTATTACTATTATAGGGGCTAGAAATACAGGCTTATTATTTTGGCGTGAGAAAATGCGATCTGTGAGTGATGAATTGATAATTTGTACTGATGACGGAACGGAAGGAATTAGAGCACTTGTGACTGAACCTTTAGAAGAATTAATTGTAAAAGAGAAAATCAGTATTGTGATTGCTATAGGTCCCTTAATCATGATGAAATATATAGCACAAACTACTGATGGTTCTGGAGATTTACCCAAAGTAAAAACATATGTTTCCTTAAATCCCATCATGATTGATGGAACAGGTATGTGTGGAGGGTGTCGGTTCTCGACAGTAGATGGTGATATCTATTTTGCCTGTGTAGATGGGCCAGACGTTGATGGACACATGGTAGATTTTGAAAATCTTTTAAAACGCTCGATGAGATTTATAGATCAAGAAAAAGAGTCATTAAATAAATACAATCATGAATGTAAAGCACTGAATAAACTTCAAAATGAGGCCTCTTAGAATGGAAGCTAATTCACCTTTAATTGAAGTATTACTAACTAATAAAAACAAAATCTTAGAAAATGGAAAATTTAACACAATAGAATTTGAACAATTCATAAATTCCTTAACAAAAGCAGAAAGAGAAAGATATCTAATTTTAGATAAAATTAAGGAATTAGGAGCTATTAATATTCGAGAAATTCAAAATGAATTGGGATTATCGGAAAAAAATGTACAATGTAATATCGAGTATTTAAAAGAGTTAGGTTTATTAGGCTTTGTTGGTGAAAAGCCGAGATTTTTTGCCGAATATATTGAAGATTCTCTAAATAAGGGGGTTTTTCCTAGTACCACTCTAATCAAAGAGAAGAATCTTTGTTGTGGCTGTGGATTATGTGCTTCAATTTGTCCAGTAAACGCAATAGATTATTCGGAGAGTACATTTGAAATTGATGATGATTTATGTATAAATTGTGGCTTATGCTATTCTGCTTGTCCAAGATCATTCTTTCCAAAAGCATTAGAAAAACTCGAAGAAAACAATGATCCGAACATTAAATTTTTAGAACCGATTAATTATTATCGTGACATATTTACTGCTCAAACAACAGAAAAAAGAATAAAGAGCATAGCTCAAGATGGAGGAATCGTTACAACTTCGCTTAAAACAGCATTTAAAGAGGGGCTTATTAATGCTTCTTTTGCTGTCACTGTAGGAGACCAACCATTAAAGCCTTTACCTATTCTAATCGAGAATGAGGGAGATCTCTTAAAGACGGCGGGAACAAAGTATACAAATGTTCCTGTACTTAAAATCCTTCATGATGCGAAAGATCATGATAAATTAGCAGTAGTAGGAACGCCATGTATCATGAAGGCACTTAGGAAAATCTCATTTTATCCTTTAAATAAACCATTTTATAACAGTATTGCTTTAAAAATTGGTTTATTTTGTATGGAATCATTTGATTATGAAAAAATCGTTGAATTACTGAAAAATGAGTTTAATGTATATCCCTCAGATATCAAAAAGATGGATATAGATAAGGGAAAATTTATTATTTATGACCGAGAAAGCGATATTTCTAATATTCCAATAAAAAGAATTAAGAAATACGGAAGATTTGGATGCTTTTTCTGTGATGATTTGACTGCTGAATATGCTGATATATCAGTAGGATCTATAGGTTCTGAACCAGGTTGGTCAACTGTAATTATTCGAACAAAGAAAGGTGCTGAGTTCTTTCAAAAAGCCTTAGATTTGAATTCAATTGTTAAAAAAGATATTATAGAGGGTAGTAAGAGCTTTAATGAGCTAAGTAGAATTGCAAGGTCTAAGTTAAAAAAATTTATTGAACAACGAAGAGTAAAGATGATAGAGCAAGATCCTAGTGAGAGAATCAAAAATTTCGAAGAAGTTCCACGTGGATTAACGGATGATATGATGAAATTAGAAGTACAAAGGTGTTTACAATGTGGCTTACCTCTATGTGTAACAGGTTGCCCTGTAAATATACGAATACCTGATTTTATTAAACTTTTAAAAGAAGAAAAATATATCGAAGCTCTTTATAAAATTAAAAGTAGTAATCTATTACCGGCAATTTGTGGAAGAGTTTGTCCACAAGAGACCCAATGTGAAGAAACATGCTTATTAAATTCACTAGGAGAACCTATAGCAATAGGTTATTTAGAAAGATATATTGCAGATTGGGAGCGAAGAAATAAATTAAAGGAATGCCCTGAATGTGCTCCTCCGAAAGATATTAAAGTTGCAGTTATAGGTGCAGGACCTGCAGGATTAACGTGTGCGGGGGAATTAGCAATGAGAGGATATGAGGTTACTATTTTTGAGGCATTCCACGCTGGAGGAGGTGTGCTAACCTATGGGATACCAGAATTTAGATTACCCAAAGAAATTGTAAAAGATGAAATTGAAACATTGAAAATGTTAAATGTTAAAATAAATTACAATGCAATTATCGGAAGAACGTTAACTATAGATGATTTGAAGGAAAAAGGGTATAAAGCCTTTTTTATTGGAGTCGGAGCAGGCTTACCAACCTTTATAAAAGTAGATGGTTTAAGTTTGAATGGAGTTCTAACTGCTAATGAATTCTTAACAAGGTCTAATTTAATGAAAGCTTATAGATTTCCTGAATATGATACCCCAATAAAAATTGGAAAAAAAGTCACTGTTATAGGTGGAGGTAACGTTGCTTTAGATTCGGCTAGAACTGCTCTACGGTTAGGTGCTGAACGAGTAATTATTGTATATAGAAGGTCAGAGGCTGAAATGCCCGCAAGAAGAGAGGAATATCATCATGCATTGGAAGAGGGAGTAGAATTTCAATTTTTAACTAATCCTGTACGATTCATTGGAGCTGAAAATGATAATGTTAAACAAATGGAAGTTATAAAAATGAAATTGGGAGAACCAGATCAATCGGGACGCAGACGTCCAATTCCTATTGAGGATTCAGAATATCTAATAGACACTGATACAATTATCATAGCGATTGGTACAAGAGCAAATCCTATCCTCACAAAATCCATTCCTGAATTAAGATTAAACAAATTTGGATATATCGAAACTGTTGAAAGTTGTCAAACAAATGTAGAGGGAATTTATGCGGGAGGAGATATAGTGACTGGAAGTGCAACTGTGATATCCGCAATGGGATGCGGGAAAAAAGCAGCAAAAGCAATCGATCAATATTTACAAGAAAAATATCTTAATAAAAAAGAATAGTTATCTCATAATTTTTTATTTATGTCTATTATCAGGATTCCCTTGAGGACATATTTTTAAGCAATATGAACAATAATTATTCTTTAATATGCTACTTATACATTTAGAGCGATCTATATGGGTTATGATTCCTGAATCTTTCTTAATCGGTTCTTTATAGACTGAACCTCCTCTACAGTTTTTTACACATAAATCACAACTCTTGCAAAATTCCTCGATTTCATTAAAGTTTCTTTTCAAGCTTTCAGGAATATATGCATCTGTAGTGATTATACTCCATCGTTGTCTTGGTCCAAATTCAGGTGTAATAATTAAACCATTTTTACCCATAATGCCTAAACCGGCGGCTACTACATGAGGGCCATATAATAACTTTCCTCCAAATGGATGATGAGCTTCACTTTTATATCCCTTACTTTTTAAATATTCTGCTAATTCAATAGTTACATCTCCTAATACTTTATAAACTCTAAAGACTTCTATTTCACATTTTGCACTAGGAGCATTTTTAATGCCTTCCCATTTCATTTCCATACCAAGTATAATGCAATTTTTACCGTAAACTTTTAAGCCTTTAAAGATAAACTTTTCTAACACTGGAACATAGGCAATAAAATCAACGTTAAGTTCCTTTGCTCTTTTTTCAAAATCTTCCCAAAATTCTGGAGTTGTCTCAGTTTTGTTATTATTCTCATTTCCATATTTAGTTTTTCTTGCTTGCTGAAAACCTTTAAAAGTTCCTCTCATATATTTACTAAAAGCTTTTGCAGTTTCGCGATCTAATACTTCTATTGGTCCAGCACTCATTGAGAAAAGTTCTTTTGGAACAATAAAGACTAAATCTTCATTTTTTCCAACATATGTTGGTTCAATCCCTACATCAGACATTCAAATCCCACTTTATAATTTTTAATGAAAAAATTTTTACTTTTATTCATATTAAATTGATTATAAAGATAATGGTTTCTAAAATTATTCTTAAAAAATTCACATGCCCTTTCTGCGGAAATGAATTATCCTCGAGATTTTCTAGATGTTTCAATACTTATTGTCAAGGACAAAAGTTTAATCTCGACAATCTAGTTATTTTTCGGTTAAACCCCGAATTGGGGATAGGAAGGATAATAAAAAAATTAGAAATTCCTACTTCAAAATCATTGGATGAGGAAGATACGATTTTTATTACGAAATTTAAGGTTTTATTTAAAAATAATATCATAAAAATTATCCATCCAATCGATCTCATACATAATACTTATAGTGTAAATGAAAAGCTCCTAACCAAGGAAGGTATTGGGGTTATAAACTCAAAAGATTTTTTAATAAAAGATGGGAAAATCTCATACGAAATATTGTTTTCTAATGGGAAAGTTTCTCAAATCGAAGAATCTGAAATCATCTCTCTGTATCAACCCACAGTAAAAACGATTATTTCAAACAAGAGAATAGATGATCCTCAAAATTTCTTAATAAAATATTGGGCAAATTTGTTTCATTCTTATTATACCTCATATCAGATTAAATGTATTACAAATTCTCGATTATCTTTAATGCCCCACCAAATAAATGTTGCTCACAGATTATCTGAAGAACATTTTCCAAGGGTTGTATTGGCTGATGAAGTAGGTCTTGGAAAAACTATTGAAGCAGGGATTTTCATTAAAGAGATGATGGCAAGAAACTTAGCTGAAAGAATATTAATCATAGTACCTGCTTCACTAAGCTCACAATGGGCATTTGAGATGTTGAATAAATTCAATATCAAATTTACAATTTATGATGGGAAGAAAATTAAAGAATTAAAACGTAGAGGGCATTATAAAAGTTCTAATATATTACAAAATCCTTTTTATTATGATAATTTAATTATATGTTCGCTACAATTTGCTAGAAATCCCAAATATATCGATTTATTGACTCAAATTTCGTGGGATGTTGTCATTTTCGATGAGGCCCATCATTTAAGGCGCTATTTGTTAAATATAACCACAGGTAATTATCGGGAAACTCTTAATTATCAATTAGCTAGAAAGTTAAGTAATTCAACCGAATCGATGCTGTTATTAACAGCCACTCCGTTGCAACTTCATTCTTTTGAGTTATATTCTTTAATCGAGCTTATTCAAAGAGAAGCTTTTGAGAGCTTTTCAAATTTTGAACATTTTAGGAAAAATATGCCTTTCATTAACCTATTAGTATCAAATATCAATCAGATTGATAAATTAAATAATTTTGAAGTAAAAAATACAATTAAACTTCTAAAAAACCTTAATTATGTTGATAAGAAAAAAGATGATAAGTATATTTTAAGTCTGATGAAAGATGATTCATTCAAATTAATTCTTTTAAAAAGAGTAGAAAAAGATCATACGCTATGGAAATTCTTGATAAGAAATCGAAAAAAGAATGTTTTTACTGATGATTTATTAAATAAGAGGATTGTAAAAACTATAATGGTAAATCCCTCAAAACGGGAATTAGAGACATATAATGAAATTCGTCTTTATTTGGCTAATATTTACAATTCATCAATAAGTAAACAGAATATTGGACTGGGATTTATTATAACCACCTTGCAAAAATTATTAACTAGTTCCAAATATGCATTTTTAAAGAGCCTTGAAAGAAGATTGGATCAAATTGAAAGGGATAAGAGCCTTTCAATGAACTTAGAAAAACTCAAAGAAGAAGATCCAGAATATTTTGAAATAGAATTAGAAGAAGAAAACATAGAAAGTGATACTATAATTAACTTTAATAAAGCTAATGCTAGTAAAAAACAAGAACTATCTCTAGATTTAATAAACCAAGAGAAATTGTTAAAGAATTTTTATGATAAATTAAAATCATTACCATATGATTCAAAATCTAATAAATTAATTGATCTACTTACCCAGATTTATAATAACAATCCTAATGAAAAGATTTTAATTTTCACTCAATTTGTAGATACATTAACCCATTTAAAGCAATTATTAGAAAAGCAGGAACAAGATATTGAAATAGAAATATTTTATGGTGGCATGGATAAAGATGAAAAAGATAAAGCTGTTGAGAGGTTTAGAACAAGCAAAAAATTTGCGATCTTAATCTCTACAGAAATAGGAGGAGAAGGTAGGAATTTCCAATTTTGTAGGGTTTTAGTCAATTACGATTTACCATGGAATCCAATGAAACTAGAACAAAGAATAGGAAGACTTGATCGAATAGGCCAAGAATCCAAGGAGATATATATTTACAATTTCTTCTTAGAAGGGACAATAGAGACGGATATTATTTTTGTTCTCAATAAAAGAATAAACTTGTTTGAAGAATCAATTGGTATTCTGGAACCTATTATTGGAAAAATTGAGAAAGATATAAAACAAATCATCTTTACTGAAAGTGAAGGCAAAAAAAGAAAAAGATTAAATGAATTTTATCGTAATCTTGATGAACAATTTCAAAGAGCGAAAGAAATCGAAATGCGATTAGATGATTTATTAATAGATAAAAAATCATTTCGTATGGATGATTTAATCACATCATTGGAAGCTTGTGAGGAAGTCAAACTAACTCATAATGAACTTTATCTTTTGATGAAGTGTTTTTTTGATTTAAACAATCATGCTTATGGATACTTGGAAACTTCAGCTAATCATTCTTCCAGAAGTGAAATTTATACTAAAATTCAATTAAATGAATTTCTATTAAAAAATCCTAATCTAAACCTTTCCAAAGAATACCTTGGAACCTTCAATTTAGATTTTGCGCGAGAAAGGGAAGAAATTGATTTTTTTGCTTTAGGACACCCTCTAATAAACAGCATTATAAATTTTTGCCGATCAGACACATTCAAAGGAACATTTACACTCCTTAATTTAAAGAAAGCACTTTTACCTGAAGATTTTAAATTAAGTTTAAATAGTACACGAGAAGTATATATTTTAATTTTTAATGTTAAATTTCAAGGATACATAATAGAAAATCAATATATTGCCATTGCAGTTGATAAAATAGGTAATGAAATAGGAAGTTTAGCAGATTTCATATTGGATATTGAAAATTTCCACAAAATATTTGAATTTAAAATACAAAATAGTGAATTGCCTCAGTTAAAACAAGATTTTATGGAATCGATCATTCAAAAGGCTAAATCAATTGTTAAAAGGAAAACTTCAATTTGGAAACAGGAAATTAAGGCATTAAATGATAAAATCTTTACTTTAGAGAGAAATAAAAAAGAAAAAATTTATCAATATAAAGGCAGAGCTTTAAATCTAAAAATAGAAGGATTAATGAGAAAATTGGAAAAAAAAGAAAGGCAAAGGCCGACAGAAAGACAATTGAGAAATATTTCAAACCTAACTGATGAGGGTGGAAAAGAAGAGAAAAAGAGGAAAGTAAAACAATTAGAAGAGGATATTCGTTTTCTTAATAAAGACATTAAATTAACAGAGAAAAAAATTGATGATTTGTCATTTGAATATGAAGATATTAAAAAAGAAATGATTAAAAGAAATTTAGCTAAATTCTATACTAATTTAGACGCTTTTGCTATTATAAGATTAGTTGATTAAACTTTTTATAGACATAAGGTTTAAATGATGAACTTTCATTTTAAAATGATGGTAATACCAATGTCAAATCCAACAAGAGAAGATGCATCTTTGCTCCTCCAATTATTCGGAACAATGATGGGAGATTTAGAATTTAGGAAAGCTTGGAGATGGGTATTTGAAGAATTAAATATAAAAAATTATGATGAGTTTAAACAGAAATACCCATTAAAGAGCGAAGAAAATAGAATGGTTCGAACTTTTACTGGCTATATGGAACTTCTAGGCACTTTAGTAAACAAGGGACTCATTAGTGAAAATTTAATATTTGATTTATGGGGTTCATTAAGTTGGGAAAAATTAGATGCTCTTGTTTATGGTATCCGAAAAGATATGGGAATGCCTAGATATTTAGAGAACTACGAAATATTAGCTAAGAAATATAAATATTGGACAGAAAAGAATCCTCCCAAAGTCTGAAAACATCCAAAATTTTTCTTTTTTTTCTTAATTTATGATTTGATAAAATGATATTTTCTGCCATATTTTTTAAAAGTTCTCGTTCCTCCTCCTTCTTGAAGAATTTTTAAAGTAGCTTCAGAATTTAAAATTTTCATACCTCCTACGATATCAACTCCGTAATCAAACAGGATATCTGGTATAAAACTAATTGTAGGCCCGACAATAACAATATGATTAGCATTTTTTTTAAAAATCGATATGATATCTTCTAAAGTACCATTTAATATTGACGTTCCAGTACAAAATAATATATCTACATTGTATTCTTGTTCATTTAATTGATCGATATTGCTCTTAATATTAAATTTATTCGATAAAGTTTTGGTTATAGGATTGTCGTCTACAATTGTTATATTTTTAGTAATTTTATTTACTTTTTTAACCATAGGGCCAATAAATCCGATAAAATTAATTCTTGTCTTTTCATTTATATTTAAATAATCAATTAATTCTTCTTTCAGCTCCACATAAGGATTTTTTACAGCTAAAATATGCTGGGAAGCAGCATTTAAAGCTGCAATCCCTATTGTTTTTTTTAGACTTAGAGGTTCTAATGACCAGGTTATTAGTTCTGTGAATGACAATTCTGTTAATTTCCCAGCAAAATTTATTTTTGAACAATCTGTATCATGAATTACACTCGGTAAAGTCTGAGCTACGCCTAAAAATGGCTCATAAGCATATGTTGCTAATTCGACGCCTGTATAACCTAAACCAACAATGACCTTACTTACTTTAGGGGGTAATATTTTATGGTATCTATAAATTTGTGATAGAAGTTCAAGAGTCTTTTCTAAAATCATTACTAATTGAAAAAGTATAACACTTATTTTAAGTGTTTAACATTTCTTATTTAAGTGATTAGATTGGAATATATAATAATAGAAAATGATAAAATTGGAAGAATTAAAGCTAAATTACTCATAGATAAAAATCCTGAAACTTGTAAGGCAATTTGGGAGAAACTTCCATTTGATATGCATTTATCTAGATGGGGAGAAGAACTGTATGGTGAGATCCCTGTTGCTATTGGTGAAGAAAATTCTCAAGTTGACTGTGAAGTAGGAGACGTTGGTTATTGGCCTGCTGGTAATGGATTTTGCATCTTTTGGGGGCCTACACCTGTTAGTAAAGGTGATAAGCCAAGAGCAGCTTCTCCTGTAAATATTTTTGCCAAAATAGAAGGAGATGCTAAAATTTTTAATCAATTTTCATCGTTTAAAGGAATAGTAATGAAAGGAGAGTAATTTAAAAATATTTTAAAGATCTAAATCTAATTTTTTCTATTCTTAACTTTCAAAAATCATTCATTACATAAAGATTTGGGTTCTATATCTTTTAAAAAGAATATAAGAGTTATAACTAAAATCAGGATTATTTCAGATGTTATCCCGATAATATGTAGAAGATATTTTAGCATACATAAATGTTCGCGAAAGTGTGCTTTCACGAAAATTATGATCTCTATTAATACGTTTTGACTTTTTTGTCTAATTTGCGTATGGTGGCGGAGTATTCACTTTTTATATAAGTTTGAAAGCTCTAAATAAATCAAAAATGAAAATAGGCAAAACGTTTTTATAAAAAAAAACATTCTTATTGAAAATATATAATTAGATTCAGTTTTAAATAATGAAAAGATTTAATGGGATTGATACCATTCGTGGATTTTCAATGTGGCTGATGATAGCAGGGCATCTAATGGATTGGTGGATAAAACAAGAATTCTATTGGCATAGACTTCATTGCTATGCGATTCTTGAACCTGCCGGATCAGCAGCATTTCTATTTGTTTCAGGAATTAGCGCTGCCTTATCATATAAAAAGAGTTTATCAAGAATTAAAGCAACCGACAAGTCTAATCTCACAAGAGCAAGAAATGAATATTTGTTAAGGGCATTTTTCATTCTGGTAATAGCATTTTTATATAACTTTTTGATTGGATTATTTTATGGAGGTACCCGTAGTCTTTGGAGTTGGTATGTACTACAAACAATTGGATTTTGCTTGATTTTCGCGTGGCCACTTTTAAAAACTTCAATTTATATTAGGTTAATTCTTGGATTTTTCATACTAATAATAAGTCCTTTGCTATTTGGATTTTTAAAATTGTATGAAGGTCAAGCAAATTTTTATGGATATACCTTTTATTTTCTGTATCATCCTGAAGATCAATATACTATTTTATCATTTTTCTCGATTTTCCTAATAGGGACTGTACTTGGAGATATACTATTTAACTTGAACACATTAGATAATCAAAATGAAAGGAAAGTCAAATTTAAAAACAACTTTATTATTCCTACAATAGGGATTGGTGGTCTTTTAATAATTTTTGGCGTTCTATTTATGTTTCCTAATTTTCTGATAATGAGATCTCTTTCGTCCTTTATTTATGCTTTGGGTATAAATTTAGTTGCATTATCGATTTTGATTACTATTCAAGAATTTCAATTGATCACTACAAGGAAAAGCTATAAGTTCTTATATTACTATTCATATTATTCTTTTACGATTTATTTAGCCCACAACTTACTATTCTTTTTATTTAGTGATCTATTTAATGTTTATACAATATGGATCACAATTGTAATAGTTTCAACGTTACTCGGAGTGCTCCTTAATTTTACTCATAAAAAAATTGGAAAAAATGCTTCTTTAAAAGCACTCATTGGGATTATTAGTTCCAAATTAGCTAAAAGAATTGCAATTAAATCACAATATAAATATGAAAAACCTAAAGAAATTAAGGTTTCTTAGTTAGTAATTTTTTAGCTCTTCGAAGATTTATCTATATTTATCATATAATAGTTTTATTATAGTTTTGAATGCATCATCAACATTTTCTCCGGTTTTGGCAGATGTTTGGTAAACTCCTATAAATTTCCTCTTGTTTATAATTTTATTGACTTTTTTATTATCCATTTCATTCTTATTAACTAAATCTACTTTATTAGCAAAAATAATAACTGGTATATCACCACAAAATTTTTTAATCTCATTGTGCCAATCCTTTACGTTGTTGAGACTCCGAACACCTAGATCATTTTCCTCAAGCGAATATACAATAATGGCTCCCTTACTTTCTTTATAAAACGAAGGTCGTAAGAAGTGGAAACTGTCTTGTCCAGCAATGTCCCATAAAAAAAGTACGCATTCATCATCATTTATTTTTTGGGTATACACAGAGAATTGCGCTCCTATTGTTGGAATATAATCGTCTTGAAAGCCACCTTGAGTAAATCTATTAATAAGGGAGGTTTTTCCAACAGCCCCATCACCAATAACAATAATTTTAAAGATAAATTTTTTTGGAGTTTTCTTCATAAAAAATAACCATAAAATACCTACTTCCTAATTTAAATATCATAATAAATTATTTCAAAAAAATTTTACTTTATTCAATTAAAAAATTTTTAAATAGACTATTTCGAATCCAGTATGAAGATGAGGCTTCGAAAGTTTTCATAAAATTATAAACGCCTTGAGTAATTTTAATATTTATACAAGCCAAGGAAGAATCATTATGAGATACAAAATAGGAGAAAAAATGGAAATTTACTTTGCTTTATTTGGTGTTCTTTTTGGAGGATTATTAATAGTATTAGCTGCTTTTTTTACTCCAGGATTTAATCTATTAAAAAATACTATAAGTTCATTAGGAAATGGTGTAGCAAAATCATTATTTAGTATTGGTTTTGTAGTAATGGGGTCAATGAGTATACCTTTTTATATACAACTTGAAAGAGAATTAGTTAATATTAAAGAATTTATTAGAAGACTTGCAACAGGATTAGCAATCCTCTCAAATTTATGTATTGCATTAGTAGGGATTATTCCAGATGAAACCTACATTGACATATTTTTAATATTTCATAGTTTTGTTGCTTATATTAGTTTTGTAGGTACAAGCCTTTACATAGGTCTTTACAGTCTTTTAATGTACATTGGTCCTAAATCAAAACTATATAGTGGTCCAAAATTTAAAAGATATCAGGCTTATTTTGGATTTTTTATTAATGGAATTTTAATTCTGTTAATTGCAACAAACCATCCTTTAATAGAATGGATATTAATGATTTTTATGTGGATCTGGGGTGTATCTACAGCAATTCAAATGCTTTCTTTTAAATTCTTCGATATTCCTGGAATTTATTATAGAAAAACACAATTTCCAGAAGCCTTAAAACTATTTGAAGAAGCGCTACAAATTTTAGATCGCCTGGATATGCGTGATGAGCCAATTACAGGCACTCTTAAAAAAAATATTGAATATTTAAGGAATCGAGTTAAAGAAAAATCTTAATTCTTTTTTAAAGGCATATTTTTATAAGCTAAGGTATGCAAAATTATAAATTATAATTGTTAAAATTTAGTCTCAAGTTGTTTTAATATGAAGAAAAAATGGTACAAAGGAAAGGTATTTGTGATTACTGGAGCAAGTGGTGATATTGGTAGTGCCGTATGCAGAGCTTTTGCTCCTTTAGGGATGAGAATGTATTTATTAGATCTACCTAATCCTGCAATAGATGGATTAGTAGAAGAATTGAAAGAATTGGGTGCGGAACATGTAGAATGGTTTTCAATGGATTTAACAAATAAAGAACAAATTAGCCAAGTACTGAAAACTATAGGAGAAAAGGAAAAAAATATTGATATTTTGTATAATAATGCTGGAATAGGTAGTAAATGCTCTATTACTAATAATGGAAGTTTTGAAGAATATAGAAAAATAATGTCGATAAATGTAGATGGTATGTGGTTGGTTCTTCAAGCAGCACTTCCCTATATAGGTCGTCCAGCACCAACGAAAAAGCATCCTGATCGAAGAGAAGGACAACTAATCTTTTCCTCGAGTTCTGCGGGAAAAACAGGTGTTCCTTATATGGCTGCTTATGCAATGAGTAAGAGTGCGATAATTGCATTAGCAAATTCTATTAGATTAGAATATAAAATTCAAAACCATAAAATCGATGTAATTACAGTAGTGCCTGCTCCAGCTGATACAAAATTTTATCACACTTCAGAAATGATTGATTGGATAAATAGTTACAAAAAAAGAGGCCTCCTGTTTCAATTTGTTAAAACTAGAGATATTGCTAAGCGGGTGTTAAAAGCATCTAGGAAACGAAAAAAAGAAATTTTTGTTCCACGTTGGTGGAAATTATTAGATATTTTGTTTGCATTCAGTCACCATTTAATAGGAAATTTATTGATAAAAATCGAAAACCAATAAATCTTAAATAATTAGTGTGAACATTTAAATAAACGATAGGAGATATTAAAGTTAATATTCTATTTAAATAGAAAAATTAATAGAAAAAAGGGTAAAATAATTATGACAATTCAATATGGAAAAATGATCTTACATGGAATTCTTTCTGCTATATTTTATATCGCTGTTCCTCTTATTCTCTTTTATGCTCTTGACTATTTTAACATAATGACTGTTTCTGACACTTTTAAAACCTCAATCCTTATATTTGGAATTATTGGAGTCGTAATTTCTATGCTTAGACATGTCTTTCCTGATGATACCTCGGCAAATCGTCTTATTAGATTCGGAATAACGGTCTATTCTGGAATTTTTCTTTTCTATATTTTTGGAGGCTTTGAACCAGGAAGAAGTTTAGGCAGTTATTATATAGATACACAATACATCCAAGTTCTCTTAGGTTTACAAATAATTGCTTGGTTATTTCTAGGGTCTACAATAATAAGAGGCTTGCAATACTTAATAGAAGCTATTGAACTACGTAAAAAGAAAGAATACAGAGTTACTGTTAAAAAAGAATTTAGAGTAAGTAAAATTTTTAAAGCGTTAGGGATCCTTGCAAGTCTTGTAATTTTAGGTTATTTTGGGAGTATAGTTTATAGTGGGTTAAACCTAAATTTTAATCTCCATACGCCCATTGCTCCTCCTAGTTACAATAACAACGGCACTCCATTAGATTTTTCAGATGATTCCTTTAATCTTACTTTGACTTTTGATGTGGGTAATGCTGGTATATACGCCATTCATAATGTGACATTAAATGCTGAATTATTTACAGTAGAAACTGATAATGCCACTACTCTACCATGGCATACAAAAATAGGAGGATCTCCGAGCCCCTACCAAAAAACCTTTCATTCATTTACCAATACAGTAAATCAAAATGTTACAATCATTGTTACCAATACTACTTATATAGAAGGGCTGGCAACTACTGATGGTGATTTAATATTGAAGCTTTCATTTTCAACCACATACGCTTGGATTTTTATTGCGTTAAATGTTTCTCTTCCATTTCCCTGGACGCATTTTCTTCCTTAAATATATTCTCTCTTTTTTAAAATTTTCTTTTTTTAATTTATCTTATTGATTATCTTAAATTGAAATATCAAGGACTAAATCTTAAGTCTCAAATGTGAAAATTTAAATAAAACTTAAGAGATAAATGTTTTTTCTTCCATTTTTAAATAATACTTATATCACTTCAACCCTTTTTTAATAATTTATAGACATTTATTTTAAATTCCATAATGTTATTAGATTAAATATGACTGAAGAAGAACCGCCAAGACCAAAAGGATTACCAGTTGGTACTAAAGCACCTTCATTTGATACTACTGACATTTACGAGAAGAATATAAATTTAGATAAGTTATTAGAAATATATAACGGTGTACTCATTGATTTTTTCAGGGGAAATTGGTGAAATCATTGTAAAACTCACTTAAGTCTACTCACAAAATCTAAATCAGAATTTGAAAAACGGAACGTTAAGGTGATATCCATAGCAAGTGATAGTCCAAGACTTTTGAAAAGTTTTAAAGAAGAAAATAATTTTGACATTGATATTATATCTGACCGAAAAACCAAAATTATTAAGGATTATGATGTATATTGGTTTGCTCCTGGTGGTGCTAAAACTATGAAGGTAAAACAAGCAGTTCCCAGCAAATTTTTAATTAACAAGAATAGAGATATTGTTTGGACCTATATTGGAAAGGATAAAACGGACAGGCCTTCAATAGAATTAATGACAAATATAATAGATGAAAAACTTTAAAATCCCTATAAGAATGATTTGAGCATAGAAATATTAGATGTTCAAGGACAACCCAGCAAAGGTAAGGGATTATTCTAATATTTTTTTAATTACCTCTCATAATATTTATAAAAACCTTTTCCGGTCTTTCTTCCCAAATCCCCTCTATCAACCATATCTTTGAGCGCTTGAGGTGGTTTATCACTCGATTCTCCACTTTCCTTATAATAAGACATCTCTACATCATAAGTAATATCTAAACCAACATTATCCATAATTTCAAATGGACCAATACCCATATGGGTAAAGATTTTCCATGCTTTATCAATTGTTTCGATATCTGCAATCCCTTCTGCCCACATCTTTAAGCAATCTTTCTTAACTGATCTCCACATTCTATTAAAAACAAACCCAAAACTTTCTTTTTTCAAAATTATTGGCGTTATATCAATGCTTTGAACGAAATTAACCCCTCTTTCGAACGTTTCTTCTGATGTTTCTGTACCTCTCATTATATCAGCCATAGGTAAAGCATATAAATTATAAAAGTGAATGTTTAAAACCTTCTCTGTTCTATTTACAGCATCCTCTATTCTTGAAACTGGAAGTGATGAACTATTAGTAGCGATGATAGCGTGAGATGGAGCTACTTTATCTATTTGAGAAAAAATATCTCTTTTTAATTCTAACTTTTCTGGTACAGCTTCTATAATCAGATCAGCATCTTTTACAGCTTCAGCAAGAGTGTCATGAAGGGTTACTTCTCCAGAGATGCCTTTCATTTTTTTCTTTCGGTTCATTCTCCTTACGAACTTCTCTAAAAAATCTCTGACTGTATCATAAACGCGCACAGAATATCCACTCATAGCCGTTCTTTCTATTATTTGCTGACCCATTGTACCAGCTCCTACTATAGCTACAATATTAATTTTCTTAACCATCTTGTATCTACCTAATTCCCTTAAAGTTTATAATATTTTTATATTTTAGATTCAATTTATATTAAATCTACATCATCAACTGAATTTTTGGCATTTTTTGTTAAAAATAAAAAAAGGTTGTATTAAAATGGAGATTAATAAAATAAGGAATGTATTGGTTGTTGGCGCTGGCACTATGGGTCATGCTATTGCCCAAATTTATGCACAGAATGGTTTTAATGTGTTTTTAGTTGATTTAAATCAAAAAAAATTAGAACATGCTGTTAAATTGATAAAATCTAACTTAGAATTGTTGGTAGAACATAAAAAATTAAGAGAAGGGATGACCTCAATACTTAATCGTATTCATATATCTACAAAGATTGAGGAAAGCGCCATAAAAGCAGACTTAGCCATTGAAGCTGTAAATGAAGTTCCCGAAATAAAAAGGAGAGTATTTAAGCAATTAGATAAGTTATGCGCTCAAGATACGATTTTAGTAAGTAATACTTCTGGTTTAAATATTTTTGAAATTGCTGATGTTAGTTATCCTCATAGATTAATTATACATCATTGGTTTTGTCCAGCATACATAATGCCATCAGTAGAGATTGCACCTGGTCCGAGTACATCTCCAGAAGTAATTAATTTATCAGTTCAATTAATGAAAAAACTTGGTAAAAAACCTATTTTGTTAAATGAATATGTTGATAATTTTATTGTTAATCGAATTCAGAGAGTCATTATGGTACAAGCATGGGAAATGATTCAAAAAGGTTGGGCAACTCCTGAGCAAATAGATTATGCTGTAAAAACTGTTTTAGGGGTAAGACTTCCAGTGCAAGGAATTGTACAATCCCAAGATTTTACAGGACTTGATTTAATTTTAGATAAGCAAAAAGAATTTAGGACAAATAAACGCTATCCTCAAATCCAAGAATTAGTAGAACAAGGAAATTTAGGGGTAAAATCAGGTAAGGGCTTTTATAATTATGGGGATAGAACAGAATTAGAAGTTCTTAGAAAAAGAGATGAACTATGTTTGAAAATGCTTGATTATCTTGAAAAATTGAGATTGTTTGAACCTCTCTAATTTATTGATCAAAAAGATTATTCTACTTTTTTAATCATTTCTTCTTTATATCCAGTAACTACTTTAACCAAACCCTTAAGTAAATTATCAATTTCAGAATCTCCTGTATCAACTCGTAGACATTCTAAATTTCTTATTTTTTCTTTCGTTGAAATGATTCTAATATTCTCCTTACCAACCATTTTTATAACTTGAGGGGTAAATTGCTTATTTCCTCTTCCAAAAATAAAACCTTGCCCTCCAATTGGAGTTACCACAATTATTACATTTTCATATTTTTCTATTAACTTTAAAATTGCGTTTTCATTTAAATCAGCACCAATAAACTTTTTGTTATATATTGCATCAACTCCAAGCAGAGTTTTTTTTAAGTTTAGCTGGTCTGTAATTGATTTGACAGTAGTTCCAGGCCCTAATAAATATAGAGTCTCATCTTCCATTTTTTCAATAACATCTAAAGCAATTCCATGTTTGTTTTCTCCAACAGAACTTCCCATTATAGAACTTTCTTTGCTAGATTGGATTAACTTTTGAATTTTGGGAACTTTCAAAAAACCATATAATTGTGAATCTAATCTCCCTTGACGAAATGATTCTTCATTTATATCTAAGATTTCTCTCTCTTCAGTATCTATATTTTCTATTAAGAATGCATCTAAAAGTTTAGCAGCAGCTCTGGGATTTAGAGCAAATACAGAGCTAAACATTTTTACACCTGAAGGGATTGCAATAACTGGTTTCTTCATGTCAATCGCGTCATAGATATCTTTTGCAGTGCCATCTCCTCCACAAATTATTAATACTTCGATTTTTTTTTTCAGTATGGCTTTTGCTATTCTGATTGTATCTTCTGATGTTGTGTCAATCCCGATTTTACCAACTACCTCAAACTTACATCTACGAGTTTTAATGAGATCTTCTCCCATCTTGCCAGGAGCTACAAAGAAATAACAAATTTCTTCATGTTTTAGATTAGAGAAAAATTGATTCATTCTAGAAGGAGCTACAGGAGTGGCACCCCTCTTTAAAGCTTGTTCATAAGCGTCTCCATCTGTTCCTTTTAAACCTACACTACCTCCCATTCCGGCGATAGGATTAACGATTAATCCCACTTTCTTCATAATAGATTAATAATTTTATAAAATATGTAGTTAAATTTAATTAAAAAGAATAATAAAATCTTATAAAATTTATTTAGTTTAAATGGAATATTTGAATAATCGAATTTTTAATGAAGGAAAAATTTGGGGAGAATGACAAAAAATGACACAAAATTTTGAATTTAATTTAGGGAATTTAAAAATAGACCAATTAAGCTTTATTTATAAGGACATCAAAAAACAGGCTAAAATTATGGAAAATCTATATGGAATTCCAAAATTTGCACAAATGGAAAACATAACTCATCAAGATGCCACCTACCGTGGTAAAAAAGTATCAATAATAGTAGATTATGCGTTTAGTCGTATATTTAATGTACAAATTGAGTTACAGCAGTGGAAGAGTGGAGATTGCCTTTTTAAGGAATTCATAGATCAAGGGAAAGAAGGACTTCATAGCATAGGTGTGTATGTGGATGACTTGGAAGCATATGTAGATGAATTTAAGAAAAAAGGTATAGACGTACTACAAACTGGTCAAGTTGGAAAACAAAAATTTGTTTATTTAGACACTGAAAAAACATTTGGGGTCTTGTTAGAAATATCTACAACAGTTAAACGTCGAAAAAAGAAATAAGAACTCTTTATAAATAAATATTCTACTTTTTCAAAGATTTTATTTTAAATTAAAAAAAAGAGGATTAAATTTTTTTTCCTGTTTTTCTCCTTGCCCTTTTGTAAAGTCTGTCTAATGCTCCTCGAAAATCATCAGGATTTTCCCTCATCGATTTTAATAGACTAGTTGCCTCTCCTAATAAGATTTCAAAGCGTTTTTGTAAGATACTCTTAATAAACTCATCAGCTACCTCTTCAGGAGTCAGTAATCCGCCTGATTCTGAGATAAGGGCACATTCTGGTGGTTTAAGTTTATTTTCTTCCGCAAAACCGGGAGTGTCAGTATCAGCAGGAAAAAGGATTGAAACTTTGATATTATAAGGGAATAACTCGTGTCTTAAAGCTTCTGCCAAGCCAAAAAGAGCGTACTTAGTTGGAGTATAAGTTGCAAATCCCATAATTCCCATAAATCCCATAACTGAAGATGTAAAAGAAATATATCCATTTTTTGCTTCCAAAAAGTATGGTAAAATGATGAGGGTGGGAACAAGCTGCCCGTAATAATTCATATTCATATTTGTCTTAAAATCTTCAAGTGTTAATTTTTCAAGATATTGCGCATAAGCATAACCTACAAAATTAAATAGATAATCTGGGATTATGTATTTTTTAATGATATCCGTTAAAAGTGGTTTCAATTTATTCATATCTGTAGTGTCGCAAGCGATTACCTCAATAAATTGTGAATCATCTGATTTTAGTTTGTTGCATTCATTTTGAGTTTCTTTTAATGCATCCATGCCCCTTGCAATGATACATACACTTCCACCTAATTGGACAAACAACTTTGCTGTTGCCTTGCCCATCCCTTTGGAACCACCAGAAATTACTGCGAATTTACCTTTAAAGGGTTGTTGAGTTATTAATTCTTCATTTGCCATTTTAAATCACCTTTATTTATTATTGTTTAAATTTAAATTTTTAATTTTTTTTAATTAAATCTCCTAGTTAAATATCTGATTTGAAATAATATGCTGGAACACCAACTTCAGCTATGCCTCCGTCAATTGGGAAATTATGTCCAGTTATGAAATCCGACAATTTAGATGCCAAAAATAATACCACATTTACAACATCTTCTACGGTTCCCATTCGATTTAATAGAGTTTTAACATGACCATCATCCATTATCATTTTAACTGCATCCTCTCTATTATCATAAATTCCAGTAATATGATACCCCGGAGAAATTGAATTAACGGTTATTTTTGGAGCAAGACTTTGAGATAACATTTGAACCATAGCAATAATTCCAACTTTACTTAAGGAGTAAACCGGAGTTTTATTATCGATTTTCATTCCTGCAATTGATGCGGTGTGGATTACTTTTCCTGCTAATGGTTCAAAAGTCTGCTTCTTCATTCTTCTACATACATTTTTGGAAACTAACCACTGACCTTTAAGATTTATCCCTAAGATTCTGTCCCAATCTTTTTCTTTTGTTCTTAATAAATCCATTCCGTATGGATATCCTATTCCCGCATTATTGAATAAAATATAAACATTGTCCAGTTCTTTGAATGCTTGTTTTGCCATTTCTTCTACTTGATCTGATTTTGAAACATCACATACTATTGGAATGACTTTTTGATTTGTTTGTTGAGAAATTTTTTTACTTATTTCGTTTAATAATTCTCCATTTATATCAACTAATACTAAATCTGCTCCTCGTTCAGCAAAAGCAGATGCTACACCCTTGCCAAACCCAGAAGCACCTCCAGTGATTAAAGCCCCTTTTCCTTCAAGAAAATTTTCAATCATTTTAATATCAATTTTTTCTATCTATATTATATTTATACTATGGTAAGATGGTATTTATAGTTAAGAAAAGTAGAATCAATCATCAATATCTCTAAAATTTGAATAAAACCAAAAATTTAATTATTTAGCTCTTTTTAAGAATTAATATAGAAACGGCATGTGATTCAAATATGGTTGATAAAATTATTCCTTTCTTAATTAATATATCCGAAGTCATTTCTGCTCGGTCCAGAGCTACTTTACTGGATGAAATGGCGATGGCCTTAATCGAATGTATAAATATTTATGGTAAAACTCTAAATAAACTAGGAAAAATAAATAGAATTTCTATTTGTTTCTGGCCAGTAAAATTAGTACCTTTAAATGAAACTAGAGCGTGTGTATGCAGTTACTTGCTAAATAAACAAGAGAAATTTAATTTTGGTAAATTTTCTCAAATGCCACCACCTCCACAAAACGTAATAAAGGGTGCGGATCCAGACTCATTTCTAAGTGCTTTACAGTCATATAATAGCGGTTATTTAAAAAAAACTAAATTTTTTAAAAGGGGTACTGTAATACAAGAAGCATTATTTAGTGCTGGCGAAGTCGAATTTTTTAAGAACTTTTTCTTAAATCAATATGGTATAGGTTCTTTTGGAGAACCTTACTTTACTTTAGAAGGAGGTCCAATTCCAAAAAGTATTAATCAAGCAAAAATTGTGCCCGAAATTTTAGAATACATTTCTCAAAGAGATGTTAGAATGCTTGATGATTACGGTTCGAGTATTTCAAAACTATGCGATGTATGGATTCAAAGAGGAAGTCAAGACGCTGATAAGATACGGGGTAAAAAGGTGGATACTAGTGAGGAAGAAAAGCAATTAGCCGCACTTAATAAGGAATTAGAGGCTGAAAAAGCAAGAAAAATAGAAACTTCCCCAGAAGAGTTAGTAAAATCTGGAAAGTATAAAATTAATGATAAATCAAGTGATTTTTACAATAATAATAATGCGATTAAAAATAGTATTGATCGCATTAGAAATGCCATAAATAAGAATGATTTATTTGAAGTAGAAGAATCGGTTAAGGATTTAGAAATAAAATATCAAGATTTAGGTAATTCAATAAGTAGATATAAAAGTGAACTTGCTCAATTAAGAAAAAATGTCCAGAAAGAAATAAGTGATTTAGAGAAAACTAAGCAACAAAAAATTAGAGAATTAGAGAAAAAAATATCAGAAGTAAAAAGTAAAATTGACTCGAAGCATAGTGAATTAAGCAGTGATTTAACCAGTGCTGAAGATACTATCGCTAAAATAAAATTAGAAAAACAATCATGCTTAGATAATCTCGAGAAGGTAAAGGATAGCGAGATGACAGGAGTTCAAGATTTCTTTAAGAATTATTCGATAGAAATTAAAACTCAAAATGTAGTTGTTGGTGTTCCAATGTTTATTTTTTACTTTATAGATCCCAATACACGTAGAACAACAGAAAGGGCTCCTGTATTACCTATGCTTATCGAAAAAGGTAAAATTCATAGAACCAAAGTTACAGACGCTTTTAGAACTAAATTGAGAGATTTAATGAACAAAGATAATGCAATGATAAACCTTGTTGAAAAAGGTGGAGAAACTGGTAATCTTATGGATATAAAAAATCTTGATACTCAACTTGATGAAGCTATTAATGATTTACGAATAAGGAAGGTACTAGGTAAAAAAGAAGCTGAGAGAGCTAAAGACGTCATTAATAATTTAGTATGGTAGTTTTTTTAAATCTTATTTTTATTATCATTTTTTTTATTGTGATTTTACTAATCTCCAAAATATTCCATTGTAATCCCGCAACATTCAGGAATAGGTTGATACCCACATGTTTCTGTATTACAACAACATAAT